>CAIRWJ010000036.1 GCA_903882245.1 uncultured Microbacteriaceae bacterium
ACCGCGATTGTCAACGACATGAAGCGCCGGGTCGTTGAACTGAGTGACGGACGCATCGTCCGTGACGAAGCAGGTGGTCAATACCAGACGCGTGCGAACCCGATCTTTGTCGATGACTCGTTCCCCACCCGCGCGGATTCGCAGCCCATCGCAATCGAACCGATTGACTTTGACCCAATTCCAGCATTCGACCCCATGACGCCCACGAGCGAAGCGGTCGACCTAAGCTACCTCGATCGACTCGAGGAAGACCCGCTATGAAAATGAGTTTCGTCCTCATTGAGGCATGGAATGGAGTTCGTCGGAATATCTCGATGGTCGTTTCGGTCATCTTGGTGACCCTCGTCTCGCTGACGTTCGTAGGCTCGGCCGCATTGCTGCAATTGCAAATCGGCAACATGAAGTCGTATTGGTATGACAAGGCGCAGGTCGCGGTCTATTTGTGTACACAGTATTCGACGCTCGGCGCGTGTGACCAGCAAGAGGCGAGTGCTGATCAGATCGCCGCGGTTCAAGCGCAACTGGATTCGGATACGCTCACGCCCTATATCGACAAGTGGTACTTCGAAAGCCATGACGACGCCTACACGAACTTCACGAAGCAGTTCAAGGGAAGCCCGGTCGTTGACCTTGTCACCCCAGACCTTTTGCCACAGACCTTTTGGGTGAACCTCAAAGACCCCACACAGGCGACCCTAGTTTTCGAGGCGTTGGGGGGCATGAGCGGCGTCGAGTCGGTCATCGACCAACGGTCGTACCTCGACGGAATATTTTCGATGCTCAACGCCGCGAGTCTGACGGCCGTTAGCCTGGCGGTGCTGATGCTCGTAGCTGCTGCGTTGCTCATCGCGACGACAATCCGCCTATCCGCGTTCTCGCGTCGCCGCGAACTCGCAATCATGCGACTTGTCGGCGCGTCCAACTGGTTCATTCAAACACCGTTCATCGTGGAGGGCGTGGTTGCGGCGACAATTGGTTCAGTTCTCGCCTGTGGCGCTATCGCAGGCATAGTTGTCTTCTTCGTCGACGGATATCTCGCATCAGCACTGCCCACAACGTCGTTCATCACCCTCGCCGATGTCTGGATTGTGTTCCCCGGGTTGCTCGTCGCAGGCGCGGTTCTCGCGGCGGCCAGCGCCTACGTCGCCATTTCTCGTTACCTTCGCGTCTAACCCGGATGTAAACTGGAGGGCTTGGACTCACCAGATGACCGGAAAGGGGGTGCGCCATGCCAAAGGAACTAGGCGAAAAAGTCGTTGCGACGAACCGCAAGGCGCGCCACGATTATCACATCGAGGACACGTTTGAGTGTGGCCTCTCACTGGTTGGTACCGAAGTCAAAGCACTACGTTTGGGCAAGGCGTCACTTGTTGACGGCTGGGCGCAGATTGTAGACGGTGAAATGTGGATGGAGTCCGTTCACATCCCCGAGTACACGCAGGGAACGTGGACAAACCACGCGACGAGGCGCAAGCGCAAGTTGCTTCTGCACCGCGCTGAAATCATCAAGATTTCGCATCGCATTCACGACGGCGGATACACGCTCGTTCCGTTGAAAATCTATTTCAAGGACGGCCGCGCCAAGGTCGAACTGGCCATCGCCAAGGGGAAAAAGGATTACGACAAGCGTCACACTCTGCGGGAAAAGGAAGACAAGCGCGAGGCCGAGCGCGCGATGAAGTCCAAACGTCTGCGCGGGGAATAAGTGATGTCGGACGAGCGTTCTATAATCGTGAAGCACCCGAAAGGGTTTTGAAAACTCAACAGTGTGGAATGTGACTCGCCTCCCATCATGGGGATGATCGGTTTCGACAGTGCGTCTAAGCCGGAAAGAAGCGGGTCGAGGATGCAGGGTTATCTCGTAAACGCCCCTTGCAAACCAATAGGTGCCAACGCAAAGCGCACCGACTTCGCTCTCGCTGCCTAATAAGCCGCCATCGAAGTCCGTCAGACCGAGTTCCGCCTTCGGCTCGGATCCTGGCGCCATTTAGAGGGCTTGCTACGAACTTGTGTGTCAGGGGTTCGCGGGACATTAACTGATACTGGGCCCGTCGACTTAGGTGTTAGTGACAAATGTCGGGGCCGAGCAAAACGTCTTCACTGACTACACCCGTAGAAGATTCCGACTGTTCGTATTGGACGGGGGTTCAATTCCCCCCATCTCCACCATTTGGCAGGTCACATTCCACACATTCTTCTTTACCGAACAGAACGGAACCTCATGTCTTTTGGCGCCGCCATCGCGAGTTTTTTCTCGAAGTACGCCACGTTTAGCGGACGTGCGCGACGCAGTGAATTCTGGTTTGCAGTGCTGTTCACGACACTTGTCAGTGTTGCTATTGGCACTATCTGGCCAGGAACGACGCTCGTTGTCAACGATATGTCGATTCAGCAATCCTCAGTTCCGTCGAACCTGTGGCAGCTCGCCATTCTGGTTCCGTCGCTTGCTTTGTCGTGGCGACGACTCCACGACGTCGGACGCAAGGGCACGTATTATCTCTTCATCCTGATTCCGATCGTGGGCTGGATCATGCTGTTCATCCAATTCGTCAAGGACAGCCAGCCCGGATCGAACGCGTTCGGAGAACCAGTCAAATAGCCCTGGGTTATAGCGTTCGCGCGAACGCATTCAACGCCGACCGGAACGCGAGTGTTCCGATCACCAGTGCGAACGGAGCAGTCCACCAAAACATGCCTTTGGGCTTGAGGTAGATGTCCTCAAACCAGTGGAGTCGAGTGGTTGAGTCATCCAGTGCGGTCAATGCGAATCCCGCGGTACCGCCGAGGATTGGCCCCGTCTTGGTGATGGTGCATGAAGCGCGTCCAGCCCGAGGTGTCTGGAAGCCGGTCACGGTCATCGGGTCGTCGAGGCGAAGTGGCCCGAGATGAGTAACGCCGACAAATTCAGTTCCGACTCCCGTCGTCCGTGTGGTCACGGTGACCACGGTCTGGGGAATCCACTCGGAGTGCGACGGCCAATCCGTCAGGTGATCCCACACGTGGTCGATGCCGTGGGGTAAATCAACCTGAATGTCGATGCGGGTCATGGTGTTCCCAATCTACGACGCGACGGGTCGCCCTGTTAGCCTGTCCTCGTGCAACTCACGTTCTCGGGCGACATGTTTGAGTGGCGCGGGCCGTCCCCGTTTTACTTTGTTCGTGTCCCTGACGACGAGAGCCAGATGATCCGAGATGTCGCCAGCATGGTCACCTATGGGTGGGGCGTCATCCCGGTGACAGCGACAATCGGCTTGTCGACGGTGACGACCTCGTTGTTCCCGAAGGACGGCGGATATTTGGTACCCATCAAGAACGCGCTGAGATTGCCTGAGAAAATAGCGGTCGGCGACTCGGTTCACGTGACTCTGTCAATCGGGGTCTGACAAACTAGGGGCGTGGCCAACCCGACAATTCCATTCCGCGACGCGGTGTCCTATTGGTGGAAAATCGGTCTCACGAGTTTCGGCGGTCCGGCTGGCCAAATCTCGATGTTGCATGACGAAGTTGTCGTCAAACGTCGATGGATTTCAGAGAAACGCTTTCTGCACGCACTCAATTACTGCATGGTCCTGCCCGGCCCCGAGGCCCAACAGCTCGTCACCTACATCGGGTGGCTCATGCACGGGGTGCGAGGCGGAGTCATCGCGGGCACGCTGTTCGTCCTGCCGTCTCTGGTAATCCTCATCGTCCTGACGTGGTTGTACCTCGCGTTCGGGGAAACGGCAATTGTGATGGGAATTTTCGCAGCCATTAAACCCGTGGTCGTCGCGATCATCGCCCAAGCCGTGTTCCGAATCGGGTCACGATCACTGGGGCATCCTGTCTTGTGGATAATCGCCGGAATCTCGACAATCGCCATGCTGGTATCGGGAGCCCTGTTTCCCCTGATCCTCGCGATCGCGGTCGTGGTTGGGATTGTCGGTTCGCGCGTCGCGCCAGTTGTTTTTCAGGGTGGAGTCGGGCACTCGCCGAGCGCGAACTCCGGCGGGAAAGCCATCATCGATGACGAGACGAAAACACCTCCGCACGCTCGAATCACGAGATGGCGTCTGGTTCGCACCGTGGCCGCGTCACTCGTCGCCTGGCTGTTGCCGCTTGCAGCATTGTGGTTGAGTCTCGGCCCGGACAGTTCCCTTGTCGAGATGGCCCTGTTCTTCTCCGGAGCCGCACTTCTCACGTTCGGGGGCGCGTACGCCGTCCTACCCTACGTTTTCCACGGTGCAGTGAGCGCGGGCTGGGCAACGCCGACGCAGATGGTCGATGGTCTCGCGCTCGGTGAAACAACACCAGGCCCTCTCATCATGTTCGTGAGCTTTGTTGGCTTCGTGGGCGGCTTCGCTGGAGAATTCCTCGGGGCGGGCACGTCGTGGATTTCGGGAATTCTCGCAGCCGTCGTCGCGACGTGGTTCACCTTCCTGCCGTCATTCTTTTTCATTTTGGCTGGCGGACCCTACGTCGAGGCGACCAGGCATCGCACGGCCTTCGCCGGTCCTCTCACCGCGATCAACGCCGCCGTTGTTGGGGTGGTGCTGAGCCTCGCGTTGGTTTACGCGCATAATGTCTTTCTCCCAGCAAACGCGTCGCTCGATATCGTCGGAATCGCGATCGCGATCCTCGCCGCGGTAGCCCTCTTTGTGTTCAAACGCTCGGTCATCGAGGTCATCGCCTGGGGAGCATCGCTCGGACTGATAATGGGTTTGTTCGCCACGTTCGTCGCGTAGCGACAGGTAGGGGTCACTCATAGAAAAGACCCCTAAACTCAGGTAATGACCGCAACTCTTCTCGTCCCACTGACGTCGAACTACACCGAGCTTCTCGCACGTGTCAAAGAGGCCGGCCTCTTGAAAAAGAACCCGAGCTTCTACGTCATTCGCCTCGCGGTCATCTCTGTCCTCGCGGCCGGACTGTGGGTTGGAGGTGGCTTCCTGGGAGCTTCCGAACTTCACGACGGTGTCGTGATCGGCGTCGCATTCCTCATTGCTGGATTACTCGGAGTCCTCGGGGCCCAGTACGGATTCATCGCGCACGAAGCGGCTCACCGACAAATTTTCCGCAACAACAAATGGAACGATTGGGCTGGACTGTTGCTCTCGAACCTGTTCGCTGGGCTGTCCTACGGTTTCTGGATGCGGAAGCACAACAAGCACCATCAAAAACCGAATCAGATTGGCCAAGACCCCGACATCGCGATTCGCGTGCTCAGTTTCACCGTCGAATCGCGCGACGAAAAACGAGGAATCGAGCGTTGGATCTCGAATCGCCAGGGTTACCTTTTCCCCGCCCTATTATTCTTGACCGGTTTTGACCTTCTGCTTGACTCGTTCTCGGCGCTGCGTCGCACCGAACGGCCGATTGGAATTCGTGTTCTCGAGTTCGCGCTGATGGTCGTTCGTCAGACGGCACCCTACGTCATCATGGGGCTCATGTTCGGGTGGCTGTGGGCTATTGCATTGTGGATGTTCATGATGATGATCTTCGGGTTCTTCATGGGCGCCGCTTTTGCGCCGAACCACAAGGGGATGCCCCTCGTTCCGCGCGACGTCAAGCTCGACTTTTTCGAGCGTCAGGTCCTCACCAGTCGTAACATTCGCGGAAGCTGGCTCAAGGACAACCTGATGGGCGGACTCAACTATCAAGTTGAACACCACCTCTTCCCGTCGATGGCCCGCCCCTACCTTAAGCGCGCGCACGACATCGTCCTGGCCTACTGCGCTGACAAAAACATCACCCTGGTCGAGATGAACCTCATGTCGTCGTACAAGGCGATCATCGTCTATTTGAACAAGGTCGGACTGAGCAACAACGTCGACCCGTTCGTGTGCCCGATGGTTGCGGACTTGCGACCCCGCTGGTAATTTTCCGCGCATGAATCTGGTTGATCGGGTGACGACTCGGTTCACCGAGGTTGTCGGGTCAGACCCCCTCGGTGTGTGGTCCGCACCCGGTCGGCTCACCATCATCGGGGATCACACCGATTACAACGCGGGATTGTCGCTAGTCATCGCAACCGACCACAGCGTGGTCGTCGCCGTTGGAGTGCGGGATGACGGTCGGGTGCGCGTCGTTTCACCCTTTGGTGATACGACCACGGTGGAATTGACTCGGTGTGTGCCGGGGTCTGTGAGCGGCTGGGCGGCCGGGGCGCTTGGAGTGTTGTGGGCACTGGGCGGTTCGCGCGGCGGAGTATCGGGATTGGACATCGTGATCGATTCGGATATCCCTGTCGGCACGGATTTTGGGGCCTCTTCGGCAATCGCATGTGCCGTCGCCGTGGCGGTGAACGACCTGTGGGAAACTGACCTTGGGCGAATGGAATTGGTTCACGCCTGCCAACGGGCGGAACACGACATGGTGGGCACGCCAACCACGATGGTCGACACGGCGACGGCGATGTTTGGGGAAACGGACTCGGCGGTGCTCGTTGATTGCCAATTGGCCGAAACTTCGCCAGTTCCATTTGCCATTACTGATGCTGGGCTCGCGCTCCTTGTCATCGTTTCGGAAGGTCATCGCTCACCCGGCGTGGCAGTCAATCAGGATCGACGCGCGTCGTGTCAACGAGCGGCCGTTTCGCTCGGAGTCGAGACGCTACGCGACCTCGCCGTCAATGACCTGTCTCGTGTGCGAGAAACTCAGGACGAGGACACGTACCGGCGGGTTCGACACGTGGTTACCGAAAACGCTCGAGTTGCAACGGTTGTCGAATTACTCTCGTCCGAGGGTCCGCGCGCAATCGGGGACTTTCTCATTGCCTCGTACCTTTCGACAAGGGACGACTTCGACGTGCACAACTCGCACAGTGCCCGATCGATCCAATCGGCGCAACGGGCCGGCGCCCTGGGGGCTCGGATGTCGGGCGGGGGTCTCGGCGGGGTGGTGATCGCCCTCGTGCCAACCGAATTGTTGTCGTTTGTCGAGCGCAAGGTTCGCCAGGCGTTTACTGACGAACAGTTGGGCGAACCAGAGTTGTTTCTCGTGACACCGTCGCGCGGCGCGCATCGCGTTTACTAACGCGCGGCGTCGGCGAGAGTTCCGATAGTGCGCTGGGTCGGATCAAAAATGACGCAATCGACGCCACGATCACCATTCGACCACGACGACTCGGTGGGGTAGTAGTACTGAAAATCCAAAGCCGAAATACCGAAGTCGAGTCCAACAAAATTCTTGAACTCAAGTGCGCACTGTTTGCTGCCAAAGCTCACGAGGTCTTCAACCGAAGGGTACGCGGTACCGTCGAAGGTCAGAGAAGCGAACACTTCAAGGTCGTGTTCGGAATCGCACGCCACAAGTGGCTCGGTGGTGTTGATCCCGTCTTCAAGATTCTTCTGGTCAAGGCAGTCTCCGATCGCCAATTCGACGAGTCCTGTTGGCGAAAAGGTCGGCGTGATTGACGGTGCCACCACAGGACTGGGCTCACCGCCGTAGGTATTGACCAGTGTGGAAATCATGGTGCATCCCGTCAACGACAAAGCGGAAACAGTCAGCACCGTGGCGAGACGAAAGTTCGAGAGCGGGAATGCGGGCACCACCCAAGACTACCGAAGGGTCGAGAGAACTGCGTCGTGCAGAAGTCCGTTGGTTGCACACGCGGTGCCGTGCCATGGACCGTCGAGTCCGTTGATATCGGTGAACCGACCGCCGGCCTCTTCGACAATCGGAATAAGCGCCGCCATGTCATAAGCCTGAAGTCCACATTCGGTCGCGACATCGATTGCGCCTTCGGCGACGAGCATGTACGCCCACATGTCCCCAATCGCTCGAGCCCGCCACGCCGAGGTTGCGAGAACGATTGCCTGGTCACCGCGGCCAGCGTCTATCCAGCCGGGTAGTGAGTTGTAAGAGACAACCGCGTCGCTGAGAGACGCGACGGCGCTAACGGACATGCGCTCTTCGTGTTTTCCAGACCGCTGCGTGTACGCGCCGTGGTTTTTGGCGCCCCACCAGCGTTGTCCCAGAGCGGGCGCGGACACGACGCCAATGACGGGAACGCCGTCGACAGCGAGGGCAATCAGTGTTCCCCAAATCGGCACGCGGCGCAGGAAGTTGGCTGTCCCGTCAATCGGGTCGATAATCCATTGACGATGGGGACGGTGCTCGCCGTCCTGATGGCCGGTGGCACCAAATTCTTCACCCAAGATCGCATCGTCAGGTCGCGCAGCAGCTAGCCCCTCACGAATCGCGTGTTCCACTTCGCGGTCTGCTTCGGTGACGGGAGTTTGATCGGGCTTTGTCGTGACGGTGAAATCCTGGGATTCGTAGCGTCGCATCGACACCAGATCGGCCATCGCGGCAAGCGAACGGGCGAGAGCGAGGTCGTCCTGAACGGTAATGGTCACGGTGTCAGGCTACGCCACGGAATCGAGTGACCGGATAAGTCGCTGAACCGAATCGAGTCGCGCCGCGCCTTCCTGGCCGAGTGCGCCGGCCGCCACCGCTTCGACCATCGAGCAATCGGCGTCAAAGTGGTTGCATCCGCGCGGGCAATCTTCGGCAATCTCGGCCAAATCCGTAAACGCGGCGAGGACGGATTCGGGACGAACGTGCCCCAGTCCGAATGACCGAACTCCCGGGGTGTCAATGAGCCAACCGCCGCCGGGGAAACGGAATGAGGCGGTCGAGGACGAGGTGTGACGGCCCCGACCTGTCACATCGTTGACGACACCAACCGCACGATGAGCACTGGGAATCAACGCGTTGACCAACGTCGATTTCCCGACTCCCGAGTGGCCGACCGCGACCGTCGTGTGTCCGACTAGTTGCTCCGCTAGCTCTGCGAGCGGGGGGTCGTCCGAACGAGATGTCACGACGGGCACATTGAGGCCATGAAAATGAGCGAGGAATTCAGTCGGATCCGCGAGATCGGTCTTTGTCACGCAGAGAATCGGCAGAATTCCTGCATCAAACGCGGCCACCATGTATCGGTCGACGAGTCGCTGGCGTGGCTCGGGGTTTGCCGCCGCGACAACAATCAACATTCGGTCGGCGTTTGCCACGATCATCCGCTCGACGGTGTCACTGTCGTCTGCTGATCGTCTCAGCACCGTCGTCCGTGGTACCACCCGAATAATTCTGGCGAGCGTGCCGTCACCGCCCGTCGTGTCACCCACGATGTCAACGAGGTCTCCGGTGACAATCGGAGTCCGTGACAATTCTCGAGCGCGCTTGGTAATGATTTCGCGTTCCTTTGGAGTTCCCTCGTCGGCAAGCGTCAGATATCGGCCGCGGTCAACCGTGATGACGCGCGCTTGTATCGAATCGTCGTGGGCTGGCCGATTCTTGGTGCGCGGCTTGCTGCCTCGTTTCGGCGGGCGCACTTTTGCGGCCGTTTCGTCATAATCGTCGAAGCGGTCAGCGTCCTCCGGGAGCCAATTCATGACTCAAGCATCGCGGTCCACATCGCAGGGAAATCCGGAAGCGTCTTGGCAGTTGTGCCGATGTTGTCCACCTCGACACCTTCGACGGCCAGACCGATGATTGCGCCGGCGGTCGCCATGCGATGGTCGTGGTAGCTCTGCCATTCACCACTGTGCAGCGTCGCGGGTTCGATGTGGATGCCGTCGCGCAATTCCGTCGCGTTGCCACCGAGCCGGTTGATTTCGGTCACGAGCGCGCGCAACCGGTCGGTTTCGTGTCCGCGAAGGTGAGCGATGCCAGTGAACGTCGACGGTGCTGTGGCCAGTGCGGCGAGTGCGATGAGTGACGGTGCCAGTTCGCCACCGGTCGACAGGTCAAGGGTGACTCCACGGATTGGCCGTCCGCCAAGCACTCCCGTGCCGCCATCGACAGTGAGGCCCCGTTCGTCTCTCTCGACCACCGCACCGAATTCCGCGAAATACCCGCCGAGGTCATCTCCGACTTGCGTCGTGGTGATAGGCCAATGCGGGATTGTGACGGTTCCCCCCGCGATGAGCGCGGCCGCGAGGAACGGTGCCGCATTGGAAAGGTCGGGTTCCATGTCGATGTCAATCCCCGAGATCGGTCCCGGTTCAATCCGCCAGACCCCCTGCTCTGGCTCTGTGACGGTTACTCCGCGGGCTCGAAGGCAGGCGACGGTCATCTCGATGTGGGGCATCGAGGGGAGATACTCGCCGGTGTGTCGAAGCGTCAGGCCGTTGGTGAATCGCGCGCCAGCGAGGAGCAGCCCAGAGACAAACTGGCTTGACTGTGAGGCGTCGATTGAGATGTCGCCGCCCTCCACGCGACTCGTTCCATGAACAGTAAATGGCAGGGTTCCACGACCGTCGTCGTCGACCTCGACGCCCAACTTTCGAAGGCTGTCAATTGTTGTCGCCATCGGGCGTAGTCGTGCGCCATCATCGCCATCGAAGGTCACCGACCCGTCGGCCAGGGCCGCGAGGGGTGGCACGAATCGCATCACGGTTCCTGCCAATCCGCAGTCAATCGTGACGCCTCCGGTCAGTCCCGCCGGGGTAACGAGTAACGTGTCGGACCCTCCACCTAGACTGTCGAGACACTCAACACCGAGTTGACCGAGAGCGTCCATCATCAGGGCCGAATCTCGCGATCGCAGTGGGCGGTGAATCACCGAGGGACGATCGGACAGGGCGGCAAGCACCAACTCGCGGTTGGTGAGGCTCTTGCTTCCTGGAATGGGAACAACCGCGTGGAGCGGAGAGGTTGCGCGTGGCGCGACCCAATTTTCGCTCTCTCGGGAATAAACGCGGGACGTCATTGGTTTCGACTCTACGCGAGGAACAGCCCCACAAGGGCAGAAGAGAAGGAGTACGCCATAGAATCACGAATAATGGTCAATGATGAATCCCACGATGATAGCGACATCCTCGAAGGCGAAGAAGTGAACGCCGAGGATATCGTTATTCCCGGCTCCCTTGAATGGGATCCGTCCGAAATCGAAACGAACTACGTCAACCGTGGCTCGTTCGAAGACGTGTACAACTCGGTGTATCCGCGCTTGTACCGGCACACGGTGTACGAACTCGATCGCCTCAACCTGTCAAAGAAGCAGGTGGAAGAAGTGCTCCAGACCGCGATGGGAAAGGCCTATCAGAACTGGGACATGTATACCCAGGGAACCTATGCGCTCGGCTGGCTCAAAAAGATCATCACGAACACCGCATATAACCTTCGGCGCAAGGAAAAGAACGAGCCGCTGTTGTTTGGCGATATGGGAATCATTATGGATGCTCCCGCCTACTACGCACGCAGCGCCGAGAGTGCCGTCATTGAATCGGTCACGTTCGACGAGATTCGTGCGTTGTTCGACGATGTGCGCGAACCCTTCCGGTCAGCTCTCAAACTGGTCATTCTCGAAGAAATGCCCTACCAGGACGCCGCCGACAAGGTCGGGGTGCCGCTCAATACGATGCTCACCCGCGTAAACCGTGGTCGCGCCATCCTCAAAGAACTCGTGCTCACACACAAGAAAGAAATGGGAATCTAATGGACATGAATCGCGATTGCGGCTGTGAGTCCGCCAGGCAGCGGATGGACATCCTCATTGACCGTGAATTGACGGAAATCGAATGCGCCGATGTCAGCGCGCACTGTGCGTCCTGCGAGAGCTGTCAAGCAGAAATCGTAGTGATGGAGAAATTGACTGATCGTTTCAGGGCAGCGTGTGCGGAACCCGCGCCGGACAATCTGCGAATCTCGATTCTCAATTCGATTAAGAACCAGGATGGAATTCTCGACTCGTAAGTCGCCGTCCATCGTGAAACGCTAAAGGCCTTGGAACGCGCCGTCCATGACGGCGATGTGTTCCTCTGCCGAACGCTTCAACGACCCGGTTGCGGGGGACGCTGACGCTGGCCGTGACACCACCCGCACGTTGTCCAGTCCGAGACGACGCATCTCGAGTGCGATGAATGGCCACGCGCCTTGGTTCTCGGGTTCGTCCTGAACCCAGACCAATTCGGCACCCTTGTGTCGATCAACGATTGCACGTAACTGATTTTCGGGGAACGGGTAATACTGTTCCATCCGAACCAACGCAACTCCGGACAGCGAACGTTTCTCGCGCTCCGAGAGGAGGTCGTAGTGGATTTTTCCGGCATGAAGAAGTACGCGACGCGTTTTTCCGTCGAAACTGCGATCGTCGAGAACGGGCTCGAACGTGCCGTTAGTGAAGTCGTCAACGCTGCTCGTCGCAC
>CAIRWJ010000037.1 GCA_903882245.1 uncultured Microbacteriaceae bacterium
ATAGCGACGAGTGGCGTGCTCACCTCTCCATGCTAAATGTCGGCATGAAAGATTTCCGCCACGGCGCGCGCCCGAGACGCAGTGTCAACGACGTCAGTTCCGGTCGCCGTGACGTGACCAACCTTGCGACCAGGACGAGGTTCCTTGCCGTAGTTGTGAAGTTTGACATCGCTCGATTGGGTCAATCGGCTGTATCGCCCTAGGTCCATCGCGCCGAACACATTCACCATGACGGACCACGGATGCCGGGAACCAGTGGAGCCGAGAGGCATGTCGCAAATCGCGCGAAGGTGTTGTTCGAACTGCGACGTCACGCTGCCTTCGATGGTGACGTGGCCAGAATTATGAGGCCGCATCGCCAGTTCGTTCACGAGAAGTCGACCATCGGTCGTTTCGAACAACTCGACCGCCAGGACACCGGTGACATTCAGGTCGGTCGCGATTTGTCGACCCAGTACCGCGGCCATCTCGATGATGCGCCCGTCAGTGGATGGCGCGGGAAGAATCACTTCGGCACATACGCCATTCGCCTGCGTCGTTTCGACGGCGGGCCAGACGGCAGTTTCTCCGTTGGGGCGGCGCGCAACGAGCTGGGCGAGCTCACGCGAGAAATCCACCATCTCTTCTAGCAAGACGGGCCCTCCATCCAACCATTCCGCGACCTGCGCGGCGTCGGTGACCACCGCGACACCCTTGCCGTCGTAGCCTCCGCGCGGCGCTTTCGCGATGATGCGGCCACCATTGGCCTCGAGGAAACCCGCGACGTCAGCCTCGGTTTCCGCGACTGCCCAGACAGGAAGTGGATGACCCAATTCTTCAAGAATGCGCCGCATCACGATCTTGTCCTGGGCGACGGCCAGCGCGGCGGAACCCGGCCTCACAGCGATACCGGCGTCTTCGAGAGCCACGATGATGTCGGATGGCACATGCTCGTGGTCGAACGTGATGACGTCGACATCCTGAGCGAATGACCGCACGGTGTCAAGGTCGCGAAAGTCCCCCACCGTCGTTGCACGATCGCGGGCCGACGAATCGTTCGTTTCCGCCAGAACTCTCAGTTCGAAACCGAGTTCGATGGCGGGACCAATCATCATCCGGGCAAGTTGACCTCCGCCGATGACGCCGATGACTCGCACAGCACTCCTTTTGATGGGATGAAGACGGTTTCAGCCTACCGAACCGCCTCGTCGCCCTCGAGGCGAAGGTGCGTGACGTCTCCAGCCACAAACTCTTCGGTGCCGTTCACGGTGTCGACCATCAGCGAGCCCGTTGAACCGAGTCCCGTCGCGCGACCCGTCACAAAGCGGCCGTCGGGTAACTCAATTCGAACCTGGCGTCCGACTGTGTCGATTGCGTTCTGTAGGTCAGCCAACACAATGTCTGCATCCAATCCCTGCGCACAGCGAATCACCGCTTCGGCGAGCGCCGGCACGAGTGTCGCGGCGGTGAGTGCGATTTGTTCCGCCGACAGTGACGTTGCGGTGTCGGCGGGAAGTCCGTCGGGAACTCCCGCGAGATTGACGCCGATTCCAATGGCTAATCGATCCGTGTCCAGCGATTCGATCAGTATCCCGGCCACCTTTCGATCGCCAACGAGCACGTCGTTGGGCCATTTGACCACCACACGAACACCTTGTGGGGCACGCTCGGCGATTACCTCTGCCAACGCGACAGCAACTTTCAGTGGTAATCGTGTCATGTGAACGGGTGATCCCAATGCAGTGCGGGAGACAACAATGGTCAGCGCGACACCCACCCCAGGATCCATCGACCACACGCGGTCCATTCGCCCTCGTCCAGCGGTTTGATCCAATGAGGCGATGACATCCCCGTGACCGAAATCGGTCGATTGAGCGGTTCGGTTGGTCGAATCGACCTGATCAATCCAGTGAATCACCGCGGCCACTAGCGCAGCGGGTTCGACCAGGTTTGACCAGCGACGGGTTCCCGCGGTGCGCGTGCGTCACGAGTCCAGCCATCAACACCCTGATCCTCTTCGACCGCTCCGCCTTCGCGTAGCATCCCCGCCACGACGGCGATGACCGCGGCCTCCTGATCGGGAGTGGGGGAACCCCCCACGACGTGAATCTGCGTGAGGGGGTCAAGGTCTGGAGCCGGATCGGCCATTAGAGCGGGATGTTCCCATGCTTCTTGGCCGG
>CAIRWJ010000038.1 GCA_903882245.1 uncultured Microbacteriaceae bacterium
ATCTGTTAAGATTTTGAAGCCCCTAATAGAAAGCCCCTTCGATGAAAAAGTCCCTCCACATACTAGGAACTGCAGTCCTCGCCGTTTCCCTTTGTATCTCGGCACCTCTGTCCGCATCAGCGGCGTCGTACGGTGATGGATTTGCCGTCAGCGGCAATGCATCACCCGCTTTGCCGTCGTGCACCGAAGAAGGCGTGTTTGAGGAATTCACTTTGTCTAGCCTGGGTGATCCCTACAGCGATGCGTCAGGTGAAAACGAGGCACTCGGTAGCAACAGCCTTGAATTGGTCAGAGGGGATGACGCGAACTTCCCGTGGGCGCTCAGACTCGTTGATTCCAACGGAGACGAACTGCGCTACGACGACACTACGTCGTCATGGATTGGGTCGGACGACCCGGCCTTCGGTGACGCAACTCCGTGGTCATCGGCAGGCCTTGTTTACGGTCGTTCATCCGAGGGGCAGTATTACGTGTCCTATGAAACGGACGAAGGTGTGTTTCTCGCGAATTCAACCCCCGGCGACTCCATCACGTACACCTCGAGTGAAGACCTCAACGAGTGCGTCGAACAAGCCGCGGTGCTGAAGGGTTCTGTGAAGCTTTCTTCCGGATCGAGTGGTTCGCGCTCGGCGGTCGATTCCCCGACGGTTTCCGCGCTAGCTTTCAGCGGTTTGGATGGCGAGACGGTCGCGTGGTTCTTCGCCCTGGGCTTTGGGGCAATCGTAGGTGGTGCCGTGTTGTTCGCTCGGCGCCGGCGCGCATCGCGCTAAACCAGCCATCGCACCAAATACTTATTGCCATTCGCACGATGCGTGGCCTTTCGACATGGCTCACTTGAGTTTTGGCCCAGTCCTCCATCATGAACCGCCAAAAAATTCTCCTGCGTTTACGTTTGAGTGTTACCTTAAGTGTTTAGTTGAGGTTTAGACTTGATTGAGGTCTAAACCGTATCGCCAGGGACGACAAATCAAAGGAGATAGCCGTGGCTCACACTATTGCTATGTTGAAGAGTCGACTTCTTGTGGCGCTCTCCCTGGCACTAACATCAGCCATCACTTTCAGCGGCCTAACGACCGAATACGCTTACGCCGCAGCCGTGTCACCCGCGTCGGTGAGCATAGCGGGAAGCACACCAGTGGGTTCCACCCTCACCGCCACCATCGACGGCGCGTGGGATCCCGCCGATGCCACAGTGAGCTATCAGTGGAAGCGTGGGTCGTCCCCGATTTCAGGCGAAACCCTCTCAACGTACGTCACCGTTACTGCTGACATCGGGCAGTCCATCTCTGTTGACGTATCTGCCACAGCAGTCGACTACGAACCAGTGACAATCTCGAGCAATGCCATTACGCCGAATGGAGTACTCGCGTCCACGGGTGTACCCGTCATTTCCAAAGTTGTGTCTGGTGCGGGATCCTTTATCGTCGGCAGACTTGTTGCCGCCTCAACAAACGTCTTTAACCCATCGGCCACCTCGTTCAGCTATGAATGGCGTCGAAATTCGGTTGCGATTACCGATGCAACGGGCGCGCAATACCAGTTATCCGACGATGATGCTGGTCAAGAGATAACCGTCAAAGTGACTGGCCATCTCGCCAACTACACGGACGAATACGCCATTTCAGACCCGATTACCCCAGTCGGCGTGTTCAGTGTCACACCGCGTCCAACCATCTCGGGAACGACCGCTGTCGGTGGTGTCCTCACGGCGGATCCGGGCACCTGGACGTCGACCCCAACAGACTTTGAGTACCAGTGGTTCCGCGACGCCGTGGCGATTGACACACAAATCGCATCCACCTATACCGTCGCTCCCGCCGACGTCGGGACTCAGCTTTCGGTCAGGGTAACCGCTACGCGCACGGGATTCACCGATGCAAGCCAAACATCAGTGGCCACCTCGTCGATCATCAACGGGGATTTTTCTAGCGTCGGGACCGTATCGATTCTGCGTGATGGCACGGCCGTCGGAGACACCTTCACAGCAGATCCCAGCGGGTGGGTGCCGTCGCAAGATTCTTTCAGCTATCAGTGGCGTCGCGATGGAGTGAATATAGATGGCGAAACCGGAGCAACGTATGACCTGGTGGGAGTCGACCGCGGCTACGCCATTTCGGTCCGCGCAACGGCCGTTCGCTCTGGTTATAACTCGTCCTCGACTGTTTCATCGTCCGTCAGCATTCCGCGAGGTGCCTTCGTCGTCGACGTTGCTCCGGCAATTACGGACCCCAACTCGGGGACTCAATTCGCTGTGGGCCACACCCTGACATCGAGCACGGGAACGTTTTCCCCGACGCCAGCATCCGTGAGCTATCAGTGGAATCGCAATGGCAACCCAATAACATCTGGTGGAACCGCACGAACCTACACACTTGTCACCGCCGATGCGGGGGCGTCGATAACGGTGACGGTCACCGCTGCGCACCCCAATCTTTTCGATGAAGAATCTGAGTCATCAGCCATCACTGGCGTTGGCCAATTCACGGCAACGACGGCGCCCACAATTTCGGGCACGAGAGAGGTCGACCACACGCTCACAGCCAACGTTTCCGGTTGGACACCCGCGCCCACTTCGTGGGCCTACGCCTGGTACCGCGACGACGGACTCATTGAGGGTGCCACGGAACAAACCTTGGACCTTACCAGTGATGACCTCAACCACACCTTCAAAGTCAGAGTGACTGGTTCTCTTGACGATTATGAGTCCGTTTGGCGCGAATCCACATTCACCGGGCTAATCGGCACGACATGGTTTACGGCAACGGGAACTGTCGTTATTGAGGACAGTGCGATGAGCCTCGGCGATGTACTGACCGCAACGAATGCCAGCTGGGTTCCCGACCCTGACTCGTACACCTATCAATGGGTACGAAATGGATCGTCCATCTCGGACGCCACTGACGCGACGTACACGATTGTCGAAGCCGACCTCGGAAAATCCATATCCGTTCGCGTGAAGCCGGTTCG
>CAIRWJ010000039.1 GCA_903882245.1 uncultured Microbacteriaceae bacterium
CGCCAGTCCAAGGTCGGCGATACCGTGACGAATCTCGCCAAGCCCGCCAAAATCGCGCTGGAGGGCTACACCGACCCAAAACCGATGGTCTATTCGGGTTTGTACCCACTCGACGGCGCCGACTTCCCCGATCTGCGCGAAGCGCTCGACAAACTCAAGTTGAGCGATGCCTCGCTCGTTTACGAACCCGAAACGTCCGTCGCGCTTGGGTTCGGTTTCCGGTGTGGATTCCTCGGGTTGCTTCACCTCGAAATCATCACCGAACGGCTTGAGCGGGAATTCGGCCTTGACCTCATTGCCACCGCTCCCAGCGTTATTTACAACGTCTCTACCGATGACGGTAAAGAAATTCAGGTCACAAACCCATCGGAATACCCCGTCGGAAAAATCAAGTCGGTCCGCGAACCCATCGTGCGCGCGGCGGTATTGGCCCCCAAGGATTATGTCGGAACGATTATGGAACTGTGCCAAACCCGGCGAGGAACCTTGATCGGGATGGACTACCTCGGTGAAGATCGCGTCGAAATCAAATACACGATTCCCCTCGGCGAAATTGTTTTCGACTTTTTCGACAACCTCAAGTCGCGAACCGCCGGTTACGCGTCGCTCGATTACGAACCAGCGGGCGAACAAGAAGCAGATCTTGTGAAGGTAGACATTCTGTTGCAGGGCGAGCAGGTTGATGCGTTCTCGGCGATCGTGCATCGCGACAAGGCTTACGCCTACGGCGTCATGATGACGTCGAGGCTCCGTGAACTCATTCCCCGACAGCAGTTCGAGGTTCCGATTCAGGCGGCCATCGGCGCGCGCATCATCGCCCGCGAAAGCATCCGCGCGATGCGAAAAGACGTTCTCGCAAAGTGTTACGGCGGCGACATCAGTCGTAAACGCAAATTGCTCGAGAAGCAAAAGGCGGGGAAGAAACGCATGAAGATGGTGGGACGCGTCGAAGTTCCGCAAGAGGCGTTTATCGCCGCGCTGTCGGGGGACACGGAAAAGAAGGACAAAAAGTGACCACTGGTCTCTCGCGTCTCTTGATCGTCGGATATCTGATTTTGGCGGTCGCGGCGACCGGTCGGAGCGCCTTCCAAATCGCAACGAAATTCTCGGAAGCGCCGTTCGCCTACACCCTGTCGGCAATCGCGGCCGCACACTACTTCTTCGCCGTGCTCGCCATCGCCCGCGGATGGCGCAGATTTGCCATCGCCATCATGGTGATTGAACTTATCGGCGT
The DNA here is from genome assembly GCA_903882245.1 of uncultured Microbacteriaceae bacterium. Taxonomy (GTDB): domain Bacteria; phylum Actinomycetota; class Actinomycetes; order Actinomycetales; family Microbacteriaceae; genus MWH-TA3. The sequence continues at coordinate 1,235 of CAIRWJ010000039.1, forward strand.
TCTGAGTGTTGGAATGTTGACCTATCTGATCCCCACGCTCTTCCACGCCAATTCGGTGTGGTCATATTTCGGACTCGGATACGGTTACGTCCCGGTTCTGCTTCCCATCCTTGGTCTGTGGTGGGCGTGGGAAACGCGATGACCAAGTGGGCATTGCCGCGCGACGGCATCGATTCCGTCGTCACCATCGGCAAGTTCGACGGCGTTCACATCGGGCACCGTGAAGTCGTCTCTCAACTGCGCGCCCGCGCGAATGGTCGACGGGTTGTAGTGGTGACCTTTGATCGTCATCCACTCGAATTGTTTGACCCCGCGCGTGCGCCTCAGCCGATACTGTCCATTCCCCAAAAGGTCGAGGCCCTTTTGGGCGCTGGCGCAGACCGCGTCGTCGTCCTGCCGTTCACGACGGAGTTCGCGGCGATGTCACCCGACACGTTCATCGATGACGTCCTGCTCGCCGGAGTTTCCGCGTCACTCGTCCTCGTGGGTTCTGACTTTCGCTTTGGAGCGAAAGGTGCGGGGACCATCGAGACACTGACCGCGCGTGGTAGCACGGCCGGAATCGAGGTCGTCCAACTCGACCACGTGTGTGTCGATGGAGGAGTCAAGGTCTCGTCGTCGACGATTCGAGACGCGCTCGTTGCTGGAGACGTCGAATCCGCCACCGAACTGCTGGGTCGGCCACATCGTGTTCGCGGTCTCGTCGTGCACGGGCACCAGCGCGGCCGAGTGCTCGGGTATCCCACGGTCAACCTCGAAGAGAACAACGAAGGAATGGTCCCGCGGCCCGGTGTCTATGCGGGAATCCTTCGGGTGCACGGACAGGACTTCCTTGCCGGTATCTCAGTCGGTAAGAACCCAACCTTTACCGACGTCACGCGCGACCAGGTGGAGGCGCATGCGCTGGACGCCGATTTTGACGCCTATGGGTCAATCGCCGAAGTGGGATTTACCCATTGGATACGGGACATCGAAGCTTTCGCCTCGGTCGACGAGCTCATCGACGCACAGCACAAGGATTTCGCGGATATTCGAGGGCTTATTGCAGACGGGACACTCCATCTGTAGACGCGCGTGCGCAAATGTTGGCAATCCGCTCATATGCGCGTAAGGTGAACGGGTGATGGAAATTTCCGACAACGATTTGGCGCTTCGCGCGGCTCGACTGTATTACGACGATGGCAAGACTCAAGACGAAATCGGGGACACCCTTGGCATCACTCGCTGGAAAGCGGGCCGCTTACTCGCTCTTGCACGTGAATCGGGGATCGTCGCGATTTCTATCTCTGACATGTCCGACACCGCCGAGGTTCGCCCGCTCAATGGGATTACGACCACCGACCGGTCGCGTGCACACGGCGTCACCGATTCGGCTTCCCTTCGCGCGTTCCTCTATGGGCTTGCCGCGGTCGATGCGATTGGTCTTGAAGAACGAGCGGCACGTCTCGCGACGCGGTCGATCAAAAACGAATCTAAGCGCACTGCGCTCGACACCATCATTCGACTGATCGACCTCACGACGCTCGAGGGCGCGGACACTCCGGGCAAGGTTCGATCCCTCGTGAGGAAAGCGATTCTTCCCGACCCGTCCGATCCGACGGCGCCTCGCGTTGCCGCGGTGTGCGTGTATCCCGACATGGTTCAACACGCTGTTGCGGCACTGGGATCGCACAAGGGCGACGGCGTCACCGGAATCGGGGTTGCGTCGGTCGCCACTGCCTTCCCGAGCGGACGCTCGACACTTGACATCAAACTGGCAGACACGCGCTACGCAGTGTCGCAAGGCGCGACCGAAATAGACATGGTGATTGATCGCGGCGCTTTCCTGTCCGGAGACCTCGATACCGTGTTCAACGAAATCGTCGCCGTGCACCGCGCCTGTGGTCGCGCCGACGGAACGCGCGCGCATCTCAAGGTCATCTTTGAAACTGGCGAATTGCGAACGTACGACAACATCAAGCGAGCGTCATGGCTCGCAATCTTGGCTGGGGCCGATTTCATCAAGACGTCGACCGGGAAGGTTCAGCCCGCGGCGACTCTGCCGACGACCGTCTTGATGCTCGAGGTGGTTCGCGATTGGTTCACCTTGACCGGCGAACGCATCGGCGTCAAGCCAGCCGGGGGAATTCGCCAGTCGAAGGACGCCATTCGCTACCTCGTGGCCGTTGCCGAGGTTGCCGGCGAGGAATGGATTGACCCGCACTTGTTCCGGTTTGGTGCGTCCAGCCTGCTCAACGATGTTCTGTTACAACGTCAAAAGATGACCACAGGCCACTACAGCGGCCCTGACTACGTGACCGTGGATTAGGAGTCCCATGTCTTTCCGTGATTATGCGCCGGCGCCCGAGTCGACCGCGATTCTCAATCTGCGCCCGAGCTATGGGCTCTACATCGATGGCCAGTGGACCGACGGCCGTGGTGGATCGATGACGACTATTTCGCCCGCGACCGAAAAGTCCATCGCCGAGATTTCGTTGGCCGACGGGTCGGACATCGACCGTGCCGTTGCCGCAGCGCGAAAGAGCTACGATACGGTTTGGTCGCGCATGAGTGGCGCCGAGCGCGGTAAGTACCTGTTTCGTATCGCGAGACTCATTCAAGAGAGGGCTCGCGAGTTCGCCGTCGCCGAGACGCTCGACAACGGAAAGCCAATTCGCGAAACTCGCGATATCGATATTCCGCTCGTCGCCGCGTGGTTCTTCCATTACGCGGGGTGGGCGGACAAGCTCGATTATGCGGGGCTGGGGCCGAACCCGTCGGCGCTCGGTGTCGCCGGACAAATCATTCCCTGGAACTTTCCGCTGCTCATGCTCGCATGGAAGGTGGCGCCCGCGCTTGCCGCTGGAAACACGGTCGTGCTCAAGCCCGCTGAGACCACGCCTCTAACGGCGCTCATGTTCGCCGACATTTGCGAACAGGCCGGGCTTCCCGCAGGAGTCGTCAACATCGTCCCGGGGCACGGTGGTGTTGCCGGTAAGGCACTGGTCGAACACGCCGGAGTCAACAAGATTGCTTTCACGGGTTCGACCGCTGTTGGTCGGAACATTGCGCGAACTCTGGCCGGAACCGACACCCGCGTCACCCTTGAACTCGGCGGCAAGGGTGCAAACATCGTCTTTGATGATGCCGCGGTCGACGAGGCGGTCGAGGGCGTCATCGCCGGAATCTTCTTCAACCAGGGACACGTCTGTTGCGCTGGGTCGAGGCTCCTCGTTCAAGAGAACATCCAAGACGAGGTTGTCGAAAAATTGACCCGTCGCCTCGCGACTCTGCGACTCGGCGACCCGCTCGACAAGAACACCGACATCGGCGCTGTCAACTCGAAGGAACAACTCGCGCGCATCACCGCGATCACCGCAACGGGCGAGGCGGAAGGCGCGAATCGCTGGACGCTCGATTGCGAGTTACCGTCGAAGGGCTTTTGGTTCCGACCGACGATCTTCACCAACGTCACCACCAGCAACACGGTCGCGCGCGACGAAATCTTCGGACCGGTGCTGTCGGTCCTCAGCTTCCGGACTCCGGACGAAGCAATCATCAAGGCGAACAACACGCCGTATGGCCTGAGCGCGGGGATTTGGAC
>CAIRWJ010000040.1 GCA_903882245.1 uncultured Microbacteriaceae bacterium
GACATCCTCTGCCGACAACGGGTTCTCGACGTCTTTGTAGAGTGCCTCAACCCGCGCGGTATCCCCCGCGAATCGGTTTAGTGCGAACCCTTCGGTCTTGACCATGCCTGGCGCTATCTCGATGACGCGAATCGGCTCGCCAGCGAGTTCGAGACGCAGGACTCCCATGAGCGCCGTCGCACCATACTTGGCGACGACGTAACCGCCGCCGGATTCGTATGGCGTGCGACCGGCGGTCGACGTGACGGTGAGGATGTCGGCGGAACCGTTCACCCGGGCTGCGTCGCGCAATAACGGCAAGAAGTGCGCGATTATTTGCTGAACGCCGAGGACGTTGACCTCGAACATCGCGCGCCACGAATCGGGGTCGGAATCTTCGACGAGTGCCGCGTCGGTCGCCCCGCCCGCGATGTTGACGAGGGCGTCTATGCCGGTGGGCTGCAGTTCGGCGGCGAGGGCCTTTATGGCGTCAAAATCAGTGACGTCGAGCTGGTGAACAGCGATGCCCGTCTCTTTCGCGAGAGCCTCGAGTCGGTCGAGGCGTCGGGCAACCGCCACGACGTCGAAACCACGGGATGCGAGCAAACGCGCGGTGGCGGCTCCGATTCCGCTAGAGGCACCGGTGACAAGAACACGACGAGGCTTGGTCATGCGTCGAGTTTATCGCCGACCCGGTGACGATTTATCGCTGTCGGCCGTGGCCGCGGCGGCGAAGAAGCATCATTCCGAAACCGCTGACAAGCAGGATCCCCGCGAATGCTGCGAATCCGATTGAATCGACGCCAGTGGATGCGAGCAAGGATTTCGTTTTCGATGGCTTGTCGCGCGAAGGCGAGGGACTTCCTCCGGTGATACCCGCATCGGTGATTCGAATGTTGTCGATGAGCGGGCTTGCCGTGGTGCTCGCCGAACCGACTAGTTCAATCGTGACGGTGTCGCCAAACGCGCTGAAGTCCTCATAAAGCGATTGAATGCCCTCACCGGCAACAAGATCAATCGAGAGGTTTGCGACGTCTGAACCGTTCGTCACGTTGAGCGCCGAGCTCGTTGAGGCGTCCTGGTCATCTGTCCATGTTTCGACGCTCACACGGTAATCATGACCAGCCGTGAGGCCAGAAATATCGCGCGTGATTGATCCTGACGGTGATTCGTTTAACCACACTGCGTGGGTTCCGTCCGGGAACGACGCTCCAGACGAATATTCCACCATCCATGCTTGACCCGCAGCTGTCCACCCGGGACAGTCAACTAGTTCTGATGGCCACAGGTCGACATAAATCGGGTCAGCCGCATGAATTGCCGTTTGAAGATTGTCATAAGCAGGGTCGCCAGTCGGTTCGGTGCATGACTCGAAAGATTCTGTGAAAACAGGTGTCTCGGTTCCATCTGCGGCGGAAATACCAAACACCGATAAGGCACACAGCGAAAGAGCAAGTGCACCAACTACACGAAGTGTATGACTCAACTGCCCATGCCTTTCCGAGTGAAAGAGTTGACCTCATTCTATCGAGGTGGGCTTCCTGTCGGCGGTAAAGTTGTGGTCATGCGCCGAATCGTCACCGCCATCGCCCTGTCCTCTGCCCTTGTCCTGTCGGGCTGCACCACCGCGGCCGACCCTGGTGACAAAGAGGCCTGTACCGTCTGGTCGCAAGCGCAGAAATCAATGTTGCAGACGGTCGCCGTCATCGTCGAGGTCACGAAGGACCCCGAAGGTCTGACCGAAGACGTCGCCACGGCGTTCAACAAGAGCCGCAATGAACTTCTCGTCGCCTACGAAAAAGCCAAAGAGCTCGCGACGAGCAAAGACCTGAAAGCAGCACTCGAGAAGGGCCTCGACGCCGACTCAACCGTCTATTACGACCTCGCCGGAGCGACGCAAGAGCGCATGCAAGCCTCGATCGCCGCGGTCGGTGCTCTGGTGTCGACCTGCCTCATCGCGGGTGTCGACGTGTCCGAGGTTCTCGGCACGAAAAAGTAATGAACCACTACTTCGATCCGGGCGACGGCGAGTGGACCTCACGGGAAATCCAGGTCGTCCTCGAGGGCCGCGAATTCACCCTCGAGACCGCCGCATCGACCTTCAGCCCCGAACACCTCGACACGGGAACACGAATTTTGCTCGAGACAGTTCCGGACCCGATTGGAACGGTGCTCGACATCGGGTGTGGCTGGGGTCCGATCGCTCTCACCGCGGCGTTGCGTTCGCCTGAGTCGCCCGTCTGGGGAATAGATGTCAACCAGCGCGCACTCGAGTTGACGAGACGCAACGCGCTGCGGGTCGGAGTGTCAAACGTGACCGTCGGGTTGCCCGACGACGTTCCCGCCGACTTGCGATTTGACACCATCTGGTCGAACCCGCCCATCCGGGTAGGCAAAGCCGAATTGCACGCAATTCTTGAAACGTGGATTCCGCGCCTGAACCCGGGCGGCGAGGCGTGGCTCGTCGTGGCGAAAAGTTTGGGGGCAGAGTCTTTGCAGAAGTGGCTCGGTGATCGCTGGCCCGATTCCGAGGTGTCGACGGCCGAGATCGCGAAGGGTTTTCGGGTTATTGCGTTTCACAATCATTGACTTTTGGTCAGGTTACTGATTTAGTTGAACTAAGGAATTATTCGAAAAAAATCAGATTAGGCGCAAATATAATGGCAAGCAAAGCTTCCGAAATTCAATCCGCAATCGCTCGAGGATTTGAACTACTCGCCGAGCGAATATGGCCAGGCTCGCAATTTTCAAAGTTGATGGCATCTTCGTTTGTGCGCGGCGCGGTGTGGGCAGTTGTGTTGACGGCAGCATTTGCCATTCCTGCGTTCTTGGCTTCCCCTGCGTATTCCCAATTCGTGAGTGCTGAATACGGCACCAAGTTGGCTGTTCTGTTGGCGCTAATGAGTGCAGGTGTATCAACTAATTTGGCCGA
>CAIRWJ010000041.1 GCA_903882245.1 uncultured Microbacteriaceae bacterium
ATCTATGGCTTCTTCGGCGGCCTCGTCCAGGGAACGATGGCCGGCTATGGCATCGACCTCCCCTGGATCGTCTGGGCTGGCCTCGCGTGGGTCATCGTCACGGCACTGTCGCTGATGTCGGTTGACCTCGGCGCCAAGGTGCTCGGTGTGTTCCTCGTCCTCGAACTGACCTCGCTGCTCATCGTTGCGGGTGCAATCCTCATAAACGGTGGACCCGACGGTGGCGTCAACCTCGCCGCATCGTTCGACCCGAACGCCATCCTCGCCGGCGGAATCACCGGTGCAGCCGGTATCGCCATCGCGTTCGCCTTCGCCTCGTTCATCGGGTTCGAAGCCACAGCAATTTACGGTGAAGAGTCGACGAACCCCAAGAAGACGGTTCCGACCGCGACCTACTGGGCTATCGGAATCATCACCGCGCTGTTCGCGATTGTTTCACTCGCGATGGTCACCGGTTATGGAAACGGAATGGTCGATGACGGTGCCGGTGGAGAAATGCCCGCTCTCGTTGCCGCCATCCTCAACGTGACGGCGGTTGACGGAGCGCCGCTTGCGAACCCCGCAGGAATGCTATTCGACCTCGCCAACACCTACGTTGGACCGTGGATTGTCAGCTTCATGGAGATTCTCGTCATCTCGAGCCTCTTCGCCGGACTTCTCGCGTTCCAGAACGCTACCTCGCGCTACTTCTTCGCGATGGGTCGCGGTGGCGTCCTGCCGAAGTCGTTCGCGTCGGTCAACGGTCGCGGAGCACCCCGCACGGGTGTGTACGCAACGTCGATCCTCGCGATCGCCGTAATGGCAATCTTCTACATCGCCGGCCTCGACCCCGTCCTGAACTTGTTCTTCTGGATGTCGTCGATCACCGCGGTTGCCGTCATGGTCGTCGAGGTGCTCGTCTCACTCGCGATCTTCCGCTTTTTCCGCAAGGAAGGCGGAGTCAGCGTGTGGAAGAGCACCATCGCACCGCTCGCCTCGGCCGTTCTTCTGGCCGGTGGTGTGTACCTTGTGATGAGCCGCTTCAACCTGCTCGCGGGCACCGCTGGGGATGGCGTTGACCCGTCGCTCCCGGAAAGCGCGTGGTCGCTCAGCTCGCTCGGCTGGTTCCTCATGCTCAGCCCATTCATTGCCGCCGCAATCGGATACATCGCTGCGGTCGTCAACAAGAAGGAAAACGCCTCGCTCGTCAAGGACATTCTGTCCTAGTCGTAATTGGCGCAATCGGACGGGCTCGGTCGAAAGACCGGGCTCGTCCCCTTTAGGCACGTACGATAAGCGCATGCGCATCGAATCAATCTCCGACTCGAATGGTCACCCCGTTGGCCTGCCCGTTTCATCACTCGAACCAGCCGAACGTCCGAGTGGCGCGACGTTGACAGGCTCGCGGGTTCGACTCGAACGCCTCAGTGCCGAACACCATGCATCCGACTTGTTTGAGGCGTTGCAAGCGAATCCCGCGGGAACGATGTGGACGTATATGCCGCACGGTCCGTTCGACACCGAGGGCGATTTGATAAAATGGGTGTCGAGTATCGACAACTCGACTGATCCGCTGTTCTACTCGATTGTCGACCTCGCCACGAATAAGTCCGTTGGTATCGCATCGTATTTGCGCATCGATACGCATAACCGCACCGTAGAGGTTGGGTGGCTGACGTTCTCGGAAAAGCTGCGTCGAAGCGCCGCCGCAACCGAAGCGATGTACCTCATGGCAACACACGCGTTCGAACTCGGATACCGACGCTACGAATGGAAGTGCAACGCGCTCAACGCGCCATCGATCGCCGCGGCGGAACGACTCGGCTTCAGTTTCGAAGGGGTTTTCCGAAACGCGGTCATCGTCAAGGGGCACAATCGGGATACGGCGTGGTTTGGGTTCACTGACGGCGACTGGCCCGCAATCAAACAAGCGCACGAAACTTGGCTCGACGCGTCGAACTTCGACGAATCCGGCAACCAGAAGTCAAGCCTTCGCGATTTGACTGCCCCATTACGTCATTCCGCGTGGCCAACACTTACCGTCGAACGATAACCCGCAACTCGGTTCGGGCTGCTTCTGTTTACCTGCGCCAGATATTTCCCTAGGATTTTCCTATGACTGAGAAAACTCGCACTTCATACGGATACGGCGCCCAGGGCGAAATCGTCGTGCCAGAAACGTCGAACATCTCCTTTGGCTCACGGCTGAGGTTCTACTTCGACAATTCGATGTCCAAGGCGGGTTATTTCATTCTCTACTCGTTCATCCTGCTGGCGATACTGTCGGTGATCAACACCGCGTTCAGCATGTGGATTCAGGGAACCCCGCTCAGTAACCCCTCCGAACCGACGGACTTCACGAACAATGTTTTCGCGCGCATGTTTGGAATCCTCGGCGATGTGCCCACTGATACCTGGGCCGACCGACTGTCGAGCCTACTTGGTTGGGTCGCCAGCACAGCTGTCGACGCGATCATCATCGGTTTTGCAGCCACCGCCATCCTCGGTGTCGTTGAAAACCTGAAGGCGGGCAAGAGCGCGGTCATCAACACGAACCACACGCTCATTCTCGGCTGGTCGAACCGCATCTTCCCGATCCTCAGCGAACTCGCTGTCGCGAACGCCAACATTCGCCGCGCATCGGTTGTCATCTTTGCGAACGTCGACCGGGTTGCAATGGAAGACGAAATCCGTTCGCGGGCGGGTGACCTCGGGAAGCTCAAGATTGTGACCCGAAAGGGTGACCCGACGAACCCCAGCGACCTCACTCGTGCGAACCTCGACGCCGCAAAGTCCGTCATCATCCTTGACGCTGACGATTCCGGCGACGCTACCGTCGTCTCAACGGTCCTCGCCGTAAAGGCCGCCATAAACAACCCGAAGATTTCCATCGTTGCCGAGGTGGACGATGCCGAGACTGCTCAGGCGCTGACTTCCGCGACGAATGGTCAGGTGCAAACAGTGCGCTCGCACGACATCATCGCGCGCGTGACCGCACAGGCATCACGTCAGCCCGGGCTTGCAACCGTGATCCTCGACCTGCTCGACTTCGCTGGCGACGAGATTTATTTTTCGTCGATTCCCGCACTCGAGGGCAAGACGTACGGAGACGCACTCCTTTCGTTCAACGAGGCGTCGGTGATCGGTTTGCTCGACGACAAGGGTGCATCGCACCTCAACCCTAAAATTAGCCAAAAAATCGGCAAGGGTTGGAAAATCATCGCGATTGCCGAAGATGACGATCGTGTCACCTTTACCGGCGTTGACAGGGCCAAGGCTCCGACGGTTGCAAAGACGGCGGCGGCGAAACCGAAGCCAGAGCACCTGCTCATCATCGGCTGGTCGTCGATGGGACGCTCGGTTCTCACCGAACTCGCACAGTTCCTCCCCAAGGGATCGACCGTGCACATCGTTGCGACCCCTAAATACGTTGACCCAGGGGAACTCGCGTCGCTCAAGTTTGGCGGCGTAGCTGTCACCTATTCGGCGACGTCAGGAGACATGGCGGAACTTGTCAAGGCGGCCAGCGCCAAGCACTACGACGAGGTCATCGTCCTCGGCTATCGCAACGCCATCAGTGAATCGGAAGCAGACGCACAGACGATGCTCACCATGCTCCAGATGAACGCGCTGTTCGACGACACCACCAACAAGGTTCGCCCGACCCGCTTGGTAGCCGAAATCCTCGACTCTCGTAAGGCCGAGCTGGCCCGAGTTGCAGCGGTTGACGACCTAGTTATTAGCGATAACCTCGCCGCGCTCCTCGTCGCGCAAATTGCCGAAAACCCCACGCTCTCGCCGGTCTTTGCCGACCTGTTCGACGCAGACGGCGCTTCCGTAAACATGCGCGCCATCGAGGCTTACGCGCCGTTGAAAAAGTCGGTTGCCTTCTCTCAGCTCGTCGCCGCCGGTGTAGCCAAGGGCGAGTCGGTCATCGGCTATCGAATCGCCGCCGAGTCACGTTCGAGTGCTGCCCAGGGGGTTTACCTCAATCCCTCCAAAAACGACGAGTTCGTCCCAGCATCGGGCGACTCGATCATCGTGGTCGGAAACCTCTAGAGCAGCCCACAGACCAGTCGGCGTCGCGGATCACCGCGGCGCCGACTGCTTGTCACGGCACACGGTAAATTGGGGAGTTGACCCCACTTCGTTAGGAAGCTCGCCATGTTGTTGACCGTTACGTCACTGATCTTCATCGTTGCGTTCATCCTGATCTTGACGGAAAAGATTCCCCACTACCTCGTCGCCGGGATCGGCGCTATTGCGGTCATCGCAATCGGCGCACTCGATCCCGTGACGGCGCTCACCAATCACGAGATGGGAATCGACTGGAGTGTCATCTTTCTCCTCATCGGCATGATGCTGATGGTGGGGGCAATCAAGACAACCGGGGTCTTTCAATTTCTTGCGGTCAGGGCCGCGATTCTGGCTCGCGGAAACGCACGCAATACGTTGCTCCTCATCCTGGGAATTTCAGCGCTCACGAGCACGGTTTTGCCCAACCTGACTATCGTGATGCTCGTCGCCCCCGTGGCAATTCACCTCGCTCGCGAACTGGGCCGATCGCCCGTGCCCTTTCTTCTAGCGACCATCATCGGGAGCAACGTGGGCGGCACGGCCACGCTCATCGGTGACCCACCGAACCTGATTATTGGAAGTCGCGTGGGAATCGACTTTATGCAGATGCTCGTCGTCATGGGACCCATTGCACTTATCGGACTCGTCGTGACCGCGGCATACTTCGTCATCGCGTTTCGGAAATCGCTAGCACCAACCAACGATGATGCTTCACGCACAATCACGACCACCGCGACGCTGACCAATGTGCCACTTCTCGTCGTCAGCCTCATATTGCTCGCCCTCATCATCGGGACCTATATCGTCGGGACGTTCTTTGGTTTGTCGCCCGAATACATTGCGCTGTCCAGTGGTGTACTCGCAACACTGATGTCTCGCGCGTCGTTGACACAAGCTGCGGCCACCGTCGAATGGAAGACTCTCGGTTTCTTCGCGGGACTTTTTATCATCGTCGGTGCTCTCGTTTCGGTCGGTGCTCTCGAGGCCGTGTCCCGCTGGCTAATCTCGGTCATCGGTACCGACATCAACGTCATCTCAATTTCGCTGCTCGCATTTTCGGGAATCGTGTCGGGAATCGTCGACAATATCCCCTACGTCACGAGCATGATTCCCGTGATTTTCAACCTCAACGATGCCCTCGGGTTGTCGGAACCGTCGGTGCTCTGGTGGGCGTTGGCAACAGGTGCCGACTTTGGCGGAAGCCTTACTGTTGTCGGTGCAAGTGCCAACATCGTCGGAGTTGCCATCGCCCATCGCGAAGGAATCAAACTCTCCATGTGGGATTACGCCAAGGTAGGGATTCCGGTCACCCTGTTGTCGCTACTCGCGACGGTTCCCTATTTCCTCTTCGTCATCAATTAGGCAACAACGAAAAGCTGGGCAGC
>CAIRWJ010000042.1 GCA_903882245.1 uncultured Microbacteriaceae bacterium
GTGACCGCGGCGATGCGAATCGTTGTCAAGGTCGGATCGTCGTCGATTAGCGGCGAGAACGTTCACCAGTTGGCGACAATCGTCGACGCTCTCGCTCGCGCACACGCGCGCAAGGTCGACGTCGTGCTCGTGTCGAGTGGCGCCATCGCCACGGCACTTCCGCACTTTGGGTTGACATCTCGTCCCGCGAACGACCTCGTCACCGAACAAGCCGCAGCGGCAGTGGGCCAGACGATGCTGATGGTTCGCTACCAAGACAGCCTCGACCGATTCGGAATTGTTGCGGCACAAGTGTTGCTGACCTCCGGCGACCTCGAATCCGATGCGACTCGCGATAACGCAAAGGCCGCGATTGACAAACTTTTGGACCTCCGGTTTCTTCCCATCGTCAACGAGAACGACACCGTCGCGACCCACGAGATTCGGTTCGGGGATAACGACCGACTTGCCGCGTTGGTCGCCGAACTCGTCGGCGCAGACCTTTTGGTGTTGCTCAGCGACGTCGATGCACTGTATTCGCGCCCGCCCGGAGAGCCCGGCGCGGAAAAGATTGAGTTCGTGACCTACGGAGACGACCTGTTGGGAATCGAAATCGGGTCAATCGGTTCCGCCGGCGTCGGCACGGGTGGAGCGGAGACCAAAATCGCCGCAGCACTGCACGCGACCCACGCCGGAGTCCCGGTCATCCTTACATCAGCTGCCAACATCGGGCTGGCGTTGTCGGGGGATTCGGTCGGAACGTGGTTCGAGGCTTCGCCCCGCTAGCCCGCGCAACCTAAACTGGCAACCATGACCGACGTCTTCCAGCAGATTCTTGACGATGCGCGCGCCGCGTCAATCGTGCTTGCTCAAACCTCGACGACGGTCAAGAACCAAGCACTCACGGCCATCGCCGACGCGCTTGAAGAAAACTCTGACCGCATCGTCACCGCGAACGCCCACGACCTCAACCTTTCACGAAGCGACGGAATCGCAGAGGGACTTCTCGATCGACTGGAACTGACCCCGAAGCGCGTAGTGGGTCTCGCCAACGCCGTGCGCGACATCGTTGCGCTTCCCGACCCGATCGGCGAGGTTCTCGGCGGAAGCACGCTCCCCAACGGATTACACCTGACACAGGTTCGGGTTCCGTTCGGCGTGGTTGGTTCGATTTATGAAGCGCGACCGAATGTCACGGTCGATCTCGCGGCAATCCTGCTCAAGAGCGGGAATGTCGCCATCCTGCGCGGTGGGAGCGCAGCAGAAAACACGAACACGGTCCTCGTCGACGTCATTGGGACTGCGCTCGAAAACTGCGGTTTGCCCCGAACTGCGGTTCAGACGATTGACTCGTTTGGACGAGACGGCGCCAACCGACTCATGAACGCGCGTGGTTTTGTTGATGTTCTCGTTCCGCGCGGCAGCGCTTCACTCATTAGCGCGGTTGTCAACGACTCGAGCGTTCCCGTCATCGAAACCGGAGCAGGCGTCGTCCACATTTTCCTCGATGCCAGCGCGGAACTCGAGATGTCGAGTGACATCGTTCACAATGCCAAAACCCAACGCGTCGGCGTGTGCAACGCGCTCGAAACGTTGCTCGTGCATCGTGATGCTGCGTCGCGGTTGATTCCGTCGATCCTGAATCGATTGGTCGATTCGGACGTGAAAATCCACGCCGATGATGCGGCACGAGAGATTTTTCCCCACGCCGAACCGGCGACGGCGTCGGACTGGGGCCACGAGTATCTCTCGCTCGACCTCGCGGTAAAGGTCGTCGACTCTCTCCAGGATGCAATCGATCACATCGGCGTGCACTCAACCCATCACACCGACGCCATCATCACGAACGACATGGCGAATGCCGAAAAGTTCGTGGCCGAGGTTGATTCTGCGGTGGTGATGGTCAACGCGTCGACTCGGTTCACGGACGGCGGCGAGTTCGGCTTCGGTGCCGAAGTAGGA
>CAIRWJ010000043.1 GCA_903882245.1 uncultured Microbacteriaceae bacterium
CGCCCCGAGAACCCCAGCCTACCGAGAGGGATTACGAGCCGCGGTATATCTGCTCAAACCGGTTGAGAGTCGTAGCAATGTCGTGGTCAGACACGATCGCAAGGGACTCCCGCTGGTACGAGCGATACTCGCTGTCAGAACTGTTGAGAATCCGGGCAATAGAGTCGGCGAGGCCCGAAATGTCCCTGGGTTCATAGAGATAACCGTTGTCGCCGTCGTGAACCAAATGCGGAAGTGCCATCGCGTTCGCTGCAACTATCGGTAGTCCGCTCGCCATCGCCTCCATCGTTGCAATTGATTGCAATTCAGCGATGGACGGCATCACGAATACCGCCGCCCCAGACAGCAGAGTTCGCAGCGTGTGTTCATCGACGTGCCCTTGGAACGAGACTCTGTCCGCGATTCCGTTGTCACGTGCAATCTTTTCGAGTCGTCCCTGGTCGTCGCCAGATCCCGCGATAACGACCCGCAGAGTGCCCTTCGGGAATCGCGCAAGGGCATACAGTAGCTCTTCGATTCGCTTTTCCTGTTCAACCCGGCCGAGGAACATCGCGTAGGGGTCTTTACGTTTCCCCAGAACTGGACGATAGTTCGAAACGTCGAGCCCACACGAGATCGCGTGCACGTCCGCTCGCCGAACGGCTCGTTCCAAGTACTCTGCGGCCCTTCGAGTCGGTGTTGTTGCTTCGTCGACCATCGCGTAGGTCTTCATGGCGACTTTCCATAACGCGCGCGTCAACCAATCAATCCCGAATTGGGGCAATGGTAGGAACTGAGCGGTGTTCTCGGGCATGAAATGGTTGGTGGCAATCACGCGAATGCCTTTGTCGTGTGCTTCACGGACCAATCCCCACCCAACGTTGATGTGCGACTGGATGTGAACAACGTCCGGTTTCACCTCATCCAGAATCGCTCGGGTGTCAGCGCGAACCTCCCACGGCAACGCAAACCGTGCCCACGGATGATTGAACCACTTCCACGAGCGCAGTCGATAGACCTCGAGGTCCACCCCATCGTGATTTTCAACTCGGGGACCGAACTTGTCGTCTGGCGACGGTGCAACAATCACCACTCGATGTCCGCGTCCGACAAGGCCAACGGCAAGGCGCTCGGCGAACTTCGCCGCTCCGTTCACATCGGGCGGAAAAGTGTCCGCCCCGATGAGGATCGTCAGTCGTTTACCCACCATAGCTATCGTTGTGGCTATCGCAGGGTTTGTGGGTGGTGTCGTGCGAGCAGGACAACGCCGATTACGGAGAGTGCGCCGCCCACCGCAAGACCCGTCAGCGCGAAGGGTGGGAACCGGTCGGCTTCCCCCAGCACAGTGATGGCGATTGCCACGGCAACGAGCGGGTCGATTACGGTCAATCCGGCAATCACGAGGTCTGGTGAGCCAACTGAATATGCAGTTTGAACGAAATAGCCCCCGAGAAGTGCGGCAACAATGAGTCCGGCCAGACAAAGAATCATGAATGCGTCAACTTGATTGGACTGCCAACGGTTGATAAGAACCTTGGTGATGGTGACCACGAATCCGTAAAGAGTCCCCGCCGCAACGATGTAGAACATCGCTCGAAGCCGCTGACGGAAAATTACGAATGCGGCCACGACAACAGCGACCACCGCAGCGAGTAACCACATAATGAACAGCAGTTGTTCTTCTGAAAGTGCACGCTCAAACGCGTATACCGCCGAAAAAGCGACGAAAATTCCGATGCCGAGAACCGCAAGGGCGATGCTCCCCCGAACTCGAGCGTCGGGCGCGATGCCGTTAACGCGAGAATTGATTACGTTAGTCAGTACCATCGCGACCACGCCGAGCGGTTGAACCACAATGAGGGGCGCGAACGCTAGAGAAACAAGTTGGATGACAATCGCGAGAGTCAGCAAAAGAGTGCCAAACACCCATGATGGGCGTCGAATCAACAACATGAGTTGACCCATGGAAAGTCCCGATTTAGCACCGACTGCGTGTGTTCCATCGACCTTCGAGACGCCACGGTGCTGCAATTGTGCACCGATGGACAGAAACACTGCACCGAGGAGAGCAATGGGAATTCCGATTGCCTGATACGGAGTGAGAGAGATCTGTCCAACCAGATTCGAAAGTTGGTCGTTCACCTCTCTAGGCTACCGACATTAGGCTGGGGCGGTGCGTATTCGGGACATTGTCATCACGGGAAACCCCATGCTTCACCGCCCCTGCACGCGTGTCGAACACATCGACGAACACCTCAAAGAGTTGGTTCAGGACATGTTTGCCACCATGGAACTTGCCCCCGGTGTTGGTTTGGCCGCACCGCAGGTCGGAGTCGACCTCGCCCTGTTCGTGTACGACTGGGTTGACGAAGAGCACGTTCAGCATCGCGGCGTTGCAATCAATCCGACGCTCATGATCGAGCCCGCGCCGATTGGCCCGCTCGATGAAGACGAGGAACTCGAAGGGTGCTTGTCCGTGCCAGGGGAACGGTTTCCGCTGCGGCGAAGCGACCGCGCCAGCCTTACCGCTACGAACCTGGACGGCAATGAGTTCACGATTCATGCGGAAGGTTGGCTCGCCCGAATCTTCCAACACGAGTTCGACCACATACTCGGCGTTCTGTACGTTGACAGACTGATTGAGCCGCATCAGGCCGAGGCGCGCGAAGCGATTAGACAAATCGGATGGGGCGTTCCTGGTTTCTCGTGGCTACCTGGTCGCGACCATCTCGAAGACTAAGCCGCCCATCCCAAGACGCGAAGCACGGCCGCCACGGCGGCGGCGGTCAGGACAACGATGATGAACGGGGCACGAATCCGAAGTAGCACGGCACCGACGACCAGAGCCGCGATGCGGGCGTCGACGACAATTGCGCTCCCTGTCGCCACGGTCTGAGTCACAACCAGTGACGCGAGCAGCGCGACAGTCAGAACGTCGCTGATCCGCTGGATTCTCGGATGCGCAGCGACACTGGCTGGAACGAGGTAACCCAGAAGCTTTGTCCCCAACACAACGGCAGAGGCAATCAGAATTGTGGTCCACAGAGTCACGGGTGCCTCCGTTCGGCTAGGAGTGCCATGACAATTCCCGCGGCAGCAGCAATGAGGACCGGTAATCCTGCTGGAGCAGTCGGCACGGTCAGCACCGTGATGACTGCCGCTACCGCGGCGACCGCGGCGGGATGACGTGATTGAATCCGAGGCCACAACAGTCCGAGGAATGCGGCAGCGGCAGCGGCATCCAATCCCCACGTGCGCGGATCGCCCAGAGCGTCGCCGAGGATTGCACCGGCGGCGGTCATGGCGTTCCACCCGACAAAAATAGCGCCACCAGTGAGCCAGAAACCGATTCGCTGGGCGCGAGGCTCAGTTTGGGCAATTGCGACCGCGGTGCTTTCATCGATTGTCCAGTGGCCAGCTAACAGTCGCTTCCAGAAGCCGGGTCCGACCACCGATGACATTCGAACCGCGTACAGCCCGTTGCGCACACCCAATAGTCCAGCCGCGGTCACGATGCTGAGACCTGGCGCTCCGGTTGCCGCAAGGCCAATTACCGCGAACTGCGAGCCACCCGAGAACATGAACAGTGACAATACTTGCGTCTGCCAGAAATCGAGGCCGGAAGCGACAGCCAAGGCCCCAAAGGAAATTCCATACAACGACACCGCGGCGGCAACACCGAGCGACATGCTCACCGATGCGCGCACGGGGCTAGAAGTCACGACCCCGACTCGGTCGTGTATTTCGGATCGGTCGCGTATCGCAGCATGGGGAACGATGCGGTGACGGTGAAGCCGACTCCCGGCACGCGCTGAATGTGAACGATTCCATCGAACGCTTCCGCCCGACTTTTCATCTCTAACAGCCCACGACCCGTGTTCTTTTCAATGAGGGCTTGTTGATCGCTCTCGATGGTCACGCCCTCCGGCACCTTCTCACCCGCCTTGAGTGCTCGACGAGTCGCAGCGTGCTCGCCGTCATCGTTGATAGCGATTGACAGGCCGTGTGGACCCCAGGTCATGAGAACATCGACTTCGGTTCCAATGCCACCGTGGATTCGAGCGTTGTCGATTGCTTCGGTGATAATTCGGAACAGCGCGAGTTCAGCCGATTGCGACATAACGAAACGGTCGCCCGATTCTTCGAGGTTGACAATTAGTCCCTGTTCTTCTGCATCCGCAAAGAGATGCGTGATGGAATCCAGAGTGGGCCACTCCTCGACGGATTCGAAACCTTGACCCGCGAGGTCCATAGCACGACGCATATCGTCCAGTGCGGTTTTCGCGGTTTCGGATAGCAGTCGGGAATGACGTTTCAGTGCAGGGCGGTCTTTGATTGAGAGAAATGCTGC
>CAIRWJ010000044.1 GCA_903882245.1 uncultured Microbacteriaceae bacterium
CATACGAGACCGAAGTTCCGCGTCTTCTCGACGCTGGCGTTTCGGCCATCATCGGTGCCGCATCGTCGGGTACCTCGCTTCAGTTCATCGACCAGGTTGTTGGCGCTGGAGTAATCCAGTTCTCGCCGGCAAACACTTCGGCTGCTCTCACCACGTATGACGACAAGGGACTGTACTTCCGTACCGCACCTTCGGACGTCCTCCAGGGTGAAGTTCTCGGAAACCTGATCGCTGCTGATGGTATTCAGACCCTCGGCATGATCGTTCTCAACGACTCGTACGGAAACGGCGACGGAGCCAAGGATGCCGCTGGTAACTTCATCAGTGGTCTCGCGGGCTTCACGACCGCTGCTTTCGTTGCGGCCGGTGGAGAAGTTGTTTCACAGCCCACGTTCAACACGGGTGACACCAACTTTGACGCTCAGATCTCTGAGGTCACGGCGGCTAACCCCGACGCGATCGTTTTGATCACGTTCGAAGAACTCAAGACCATTGCTCCGAAGCTCATCGGCGGCGGCTTCCCCGCTGACAAGGTTTACCTTGTTGACGGAAACGTTGCTAACTACAGCGAGGACTTTGAGCCTGGACTTCTTGAAGGTGCAAAGGGAACGGTCCCCGGACTGAACCTCGAGACCATCGCGGACTTCACGACCGCGTTGAACGACAACTGGGTTGCCGAAGGCAACGCTGACCTCGAATCCGTATTCGCATACGGTCCTGAGTCTTACGACGCCGTCGTCCTTCTCGCACTCGCTTCGCTCGAAGCTGGTTCGGTTGAGGGTGTAGACGTCGCCGCGAAGCTCCAGGAGGTTTCTGGTGGTACCGGTGACGGAACCAAGTGCACCACGTTCGCAGAATGCGCCGACATCATCATTGGTGGCGGAACTGCAGACTACGACGGTGTCTCGGGCCCCATCACCTTCAACGAAGTTGGAGACCCCACCGAAGCATCGATCCAGGTCTACCAGTACCTGAACGACAACACGTCGGTTCCTTACGCAGGATAATCCGATTGTGTGAGTCACTGACTCAAGGAAAGGCCCCGGGTTCACCCGGGGCCTTTTCTGTTGCTGGATCGATGGCGTCAGACACGAAAAACGGGGTCAGCCCGAAGGCGGACCCCGTTGTGACGTGGTGGGTTAGGCGCCGAGCGTACCGAGGTAGAGCCCGATGACCTTGGGGTCGTTCAGAAGGTCGCGGCCGGTTCCGGTGTAGGCATCCTTGCCCTGGTCGAGGACATAACCGCGGTCACAGATCTGCAGGCAGCGACGTGCGTTCTGCTCGACCATAATGGTCGTCACCCCCGCCTTGTTGATCTCGGAGACGCGGATGAATGCCTCGTCTTGGCGCACCGGCGAGAGACCGGCGCTGGGCTCGTCCAAGAGGAGCACGGCGGGGTCCATCATGAGCGCTCGGCTCATAGCCACCATCTGGCGCTCACCGCCCGAGAGCGAGCCTGCGCGCTGCTTGAGACGCTTTCCCAGTTCGGCGAAAATGCCCGTGACGAACTCGAGACGCTCGTTGTATGCGCCGGGGTTCTGGTACAAGCCCATCTGCAGGTTTTCTTCGATGGTGAGGCTGGGGAACACATTGTTCGACTGTGGAACAAAACCCACGCCGCGCGCAACGAGTTGGTTTGCCTTGAGTCCGGTGATGTCGTCGCCGTTGAGGGTGATGGACCCTTCGCGAACCTTGACTAGACCGAAGATAGCTTTAAGTAACGTCGACTTTCCGGCGCCGTTGGGACCGATGATGCCGATGAGTTCACCCTTGTTGGCGTAAAGGTTCGTCCCGTTGAGGATGTTGACGCCGGGAAGGTATCCTGCGAACAGGTCCTTCGTCTCAACGACGGGGATTTCATTCTTCGTCGCCATCTATTTCTCCTTCGAGATCTTCGGGAGCGTGATACGGCCGGTCACAGCCCCGAGATCGATGTCCTGGTGACTTCCGAGATACGCGTCGATGACGGCAGGGTTCTTCATGACCTCGTCGGGTGCGCCTTCGGCGACGACCTTTCCTTCAGCCATGACAATGACCCAGTCCGCGATGTGGCGAACCATCTGCATGTCGTGTTCGACGAATAGCACAGTCATGCCGTCTTTTTTGAGATTGAGGATGTGATCAAGCAGCGACTGGGTCAATGC
>CAIRWJ010000045.1 GCA_903882245.1 uncultured Microbacteriaceae bacterium
GGGGGTGGATTTTATCGCGGACATGTGCGTGTCTACGGCCTGACGAGTGGCGCATGGGTCCAGTTGGGCAGCGACATTGACGGTGACGCCGATTACGATTATTTGGGACAATCAGTGTCGTTGAGTTCAGACGGGTCCCGCGTCGCAATCGGCGCATCCGGTGACGACGGTGCTGGATCTGGTGCTGGACAGGTGCGGGTTTATGACTTGACCGGTGGCGCCTGGGCCCAGGTAGGAAGCGACATTAATGGTGAAGCTGCTGGCGATTATTCGGGATCTGCAGTGTCGTTGAGTCCCAATGGGACCCGCGTCGCAATCGGTGCACGAGGTAACGACGGTGGCGGAGATCTTGCTGGACAGGTCCGGGTCTACGACCTGACCGGTAGCGCATGGGTCCAGGTCGGCAGCGACATCATTGGTGAAGCTGCTGGCGATTATTCGGGGTCTGCAGTGTCGTTGAGTCCCAATGGGTCCCGCGTCGCAATCGGTGCATCCGGTAACGACGGTACTGCATCTAGTGCTGGACACGTGCGGGTGTATGAGTTGCCCGGTGGCGGTGGTGGCGGGGTTACCTCGGAGCCACGTTCGCTGAGGGTTGGATCGAAAACAGCAACGTCGAGGAAATTGAGATGGAAGGCTCCTGCGCGCCTCAATGGTGGGACGATCACCGATTACGTCATTCAATACCGGATCGGCGGAACGAGCGAGTGGTCGACGTTCACCGACGGCATCTCAACGAGTCGCAAGGTGAAGGTCACGGGGTTGACTAAGGGAGTGAAGTATCAGTTCCAGGTCGCCGCGCGCGCCGCGGGAGGCGACAGCCCCTATTCGGTGGTCACACAGGCCCGCTAGGTGCCCGAGACGTTCTTCCGATTCGATTGGTTTTGACTTGACCAAACTGTGAGTCACCCGACTCTACGAGTTGTGGGATAGTCAGTTTGCGCGACGAGCTCGCAGTGCCGCGTTGATATCAAATGTTCCAGTCGACTCGGACTCAGTGTCAATCGACGGCTCGGTGAAGCGGGGGTCCGCGGCGACTCCTGGCTGAGATGCACGAGCGGCTTGTTCGCGGATGCGGGCAGCTCGTTCGCGAGCCGCGATTGCTTTGGTGTGTTCGTCGGTGACAATCAGACCCGCGCCGGCCGGAATCGATTGGTGAACGGGTGGGGTGCGGATCGGCGTCCACGTTTCGTCGACGTCGACAGCGTCGACGACACGCGTTCGGGCCGAAACTGGTTTAGCAATGGGTGCGCCCGCAGTGTTCACCGCGACCAAACCTATTAGCGCAAGAAGTCCGAATCCCGCAGCGAGAACTAGGGAGGACCAGGCTGTGAAATAGAACGCGAATCCCGCACCTACTGTCGATATCACGATTGCGAATGTCAACCACAGTTTCATCGTGCGGTGCCGCGCGGCCACCGTGGGCGAGGCGGCAAAGGCTGCCTGGCGTTGTTCTCGTTCCGCGTTGCGATCTGTGGCACGCGCGAGTCGTTCCAATTCACGTCGATGCTCAACGAGCTCTCGCGTCGACATCTCGTTCATCGGCGTGCGCGAACGAATCCCTAGATCCTGTGTAGTCGCGCTGATGCGTCGCGCGTTGCGTTCGATCGTTCGCGATTCGTGCCGATCGCGCAGGCTCGGAGCCAAATACACGAGCCATAGCAGTCCCCCGACGATAAACGTCAGGGTCGGTCCGAGGCCACTTTCCACGTTGCCTACGCTAAATCAGGATGAGGGATTCGACCCCTAGGCGCGCGCGGTGTGTTTTTCAGCGAATCGGGGTGCTGGCCGCGATGCGATCGACTTGAGGAATATCCGCAAGGCTTTCGTTCGCGGTTCCGCGAGTTAGTCGCGAGAGCAACCCACCCGGTACCTCGTCGATGGTGACCGCGAAACAGAAGTGGTCGCGCCAATCGCCGTCAATGTGGATGTAGCGACGCCGAAGTCCTTCGTAACGCATGCCCAGTTTTCGCACGATTCGAAGAGAGGAAACGTTCTCGGGTCGAATACAAATTTCAATGCGGTGGATTCCGAGTCCGGTGAAACACCAATCCACGACGAGGGCAACGGCGGTCGGAGTGATTCCCCGTCCGGCGCGGTCTTGTGATATCCAGTACCCGATTGAACCTGAGGAGAGCGACCCGAACGATAATCCACTGACCGTGAGCTGGCCGACGACCTCACCTTCGTGCTCGATGATGAACGGTGCCGCTTGGTTCTGCCGGGCAAGCCTGAGCAGTGAACGGATGATGTCTCCGACCGGAGGCAACACGGAATAACCCGGAATTGTCGCTTCCCACTTCTCGAGCCATGCGCGATTGTCCGTGAGAAGTTTTCGCAATGGCCGCGCATCGCGGGCGCGAATCGAACGGACGTGAACGCCCTCGTGGCTGAGAGACGGGACGAAAATCACGGACGGCGGTGCGCTTCGTCGTCGAGCCACTTCTCGAGTGCAGGCCCCAGGTCGGGACGTTGCAACGCGAGTCGAACGATGGCCTTGATGTAGTCGAGTTTGTCGCCCGTGTCATAACGGCGGCCACGGAAAACAATCCCCAAGACTCCCCCGGCAATGTTGTTGGTGACCATGTGGCGAAGTGCGTCCGTCAGTTGGATTTCGTTCCCCTTGCCCGGTTCGGTGTTCTCCAGGATGCCGTAAATCTCGGGACGCAGGACATACCTGCCTATGACCGCGAGGTTCGACGGGGCGTCTTTCGGGTCCGGCTTTTCGACGAGATCAACGATGCGCACAACGTCACCCTCTCCGATGTCGTCGATCGTCGCAATGCCATAGTGGTCGGTCATATCGGCCGGAACCTCCATGAGGGCAATAACCGACGCGTGGTGCGCGTCGTGTGCGGCGATCATCGGTCCGAGTATGTTGTCTCGTTCGTCGATGAGGTCATCACCGAGCAGAACGGCAAACGATTCGTTGCCGACGTGCATTTTCGAGCGAAGCACCGCGTGTCCGAGTCCGCGCGGTTCACCCTGGCGAACGTAGTGCATATCAGCAAGGTCGGTGGATTGTTCGACCGACGCGAGTCGCGACGAGTCACCCTTTTTTCGAAGAGCGCTTTCAAGTTCGGGGGCATTGTCAAAGTGGTTCTCGAGTGCGTTCTTGTTTCGACCCGTGATCATGAGAACATCGGTGAGCCCATTGCGCACGGCTTCTTCGACAACATATTGAATAGCCGGCTTGTCGACGACAGGAAGCATTTCTTTCGGCATCGCCTTGGTGGCGGGCAGGAACCGCGTACCCAGACCGGCGGCGGGAATGACCGCCTTGGTGATGGGAGATGACATTAGTTAAGGATACCGTTGCGCGTCCTCTTTATGATGGGCACATGACCACCCATGACGACAAGGCGGAATTGCGCGCTTTTGTTCGATTAACGCGTGCTGCCCGATCGACCGAGGAACTAGCGTCGGCATCAGACGATTTCGAACAGTTTCTCGTCCATTTAGCAGACCAGTACGGGTGGCGCCGAATCGCCGCGTTCATCCCAACGCCCACCGAACCGCCCATCGCGCGCGGCATCAACACGTTGGTCTTGGACGGTGTTTCCGTGATTGTCCCGGTCTCGGCAGCCGATGGGCTGTTGGAGTGGCTGGAACTCGGTCCTGACACAATCTGGTCGACGACGAACGATTCGATGGGGATGCCGATTCCGTCAACGGGCGCGAACGCGTCGCCTTCGAATCTTGATGCGGTGCTGATCCCTGCTGCCGCCGTCGATCGCGATGGCAACAGGCTCGGGTGGGGCAAAGGCTTCTACGACCGTTTTCTGGCGTCCGTCGAGGGAAAGCCGCTGTTGATTGCCGTGGTGTTCGATTCTGATTGTGTTGTCGAAGTCCCGACGGACGAACACGACGCACCGGTCGGTGCGATTCTCACCGAAACCGAAATCTCGTTCACTCAGTAGTGAGGCGGCTTTTCCGCCTTAAGGCGTTCGTCATTTTCGGTCTCCGAGTGGCGGTCGGGTTCCGGAGCGGGCGTCGGGTCAGTCCCGAGTGGGGCCGGGCGAACAACTCGGCGCTTAGGCGGCTTCTTGTCCGTCACGAAGAATTCTCTCGATCTGATCGGCGACGAGGTCCGGGCTGAGGAACAACTGGAGCTCGTGTATTCGGGCGTATCGCCAACCGCAGCGCACCAGCATGTCTGGTCGGATTCGGAGTCCTTCGCGCAGTGTCATGGGCATGATGTTGTCGTCGATATCAATCGCGACGCAATTGTCACCCATGCGCGCTGCGAGCGGAATCCCCGGTACGTCGGTGAGAAGCGTCATGCCACGAGCACTGAGTCGCGTGCCGAGGTCGTTCATCAGTGGGTGTTGTTCGCTCTGGTGCGGAACGAACGCGAGAGTTTCATCGATGAACCGCCCGAGAGCGTTGACACCCTGTGACATTCGCTCATCGCGGAGTTCAGCGGTACTCAGTGCCGAAATCACCGTGAGATGGCGTGTGGCCCGAGTCATCGCGACTCCGATGAGGCGTTCGCCGTCCTCCGTGGACAGCGAACCGAGGTCACTAAGGACGCGACCGTGGGGGCTGCGGCCAAACCCAAGGGCAAAAATCACTCGATCGCGCGTCACAGCCGATGCCTGCTGCAAGCTGAGCACAACGAATGGCGAGTCAGCGTGTCGGGTGAAGAAATCTTGCAACGTCCGGTTTGCCGGCAACGCGCTGTGGATTGCATCCTGCACACGCGCCACGGTGACGGATGACGCGCTGATGACCATGAGCGAGTGCTCTGGGTGAAGCGTCGCGTGCTCGACAACATTGGCAACGATGGCATCGAGTTCGGTGGCGGTCGCCTCAATACGGCCTGTCTTTTCGTCGAGTGGGCCTTTGCCCTCGACATTGATAAACGACAATCCACTTTCGCCCAGTGACGCCGACGCGAGAGGCCACGCGCGTAACCCATCCACATAAAACTGAGTCGAGATCTGCGCGGCGAGTCCGGTTCCCAGCGGGCGGTAAGACATCGACATCGCGTGGGTTGGCAGAATCTGCGCAAGTTCGGCCAGCACCGAGCGCGACCCCAGCCCAGCTTCAACAGAATCGTCTGGTGTCACGGTAAACGAGGTTGGACGATCAATGACAGGGTCGCCGAATGTGACAATCTGTTCACCGCGGGAAATCGTGGGAGCAACCTCGGCGACGGACATCGCCCCAGCGTCGACAAGAATCACGACATCGAATCGTTGATTTGGCGCGAGCGTTCCAATTTCATACGGAGAAATGCACCACACCGGCGCCAAAATGTCGGTCAGCGTCGGTGCAACCGCAACGAGGTTCGTGACGGACGTTGGGCCCACGGTCAATGCGGTCTTGATTGCTGAGGTCTCGTCGGGAAGGTCAGTGATGGCGATTCGCCAGGATTCGGCGAGTGAATGCGCGAGTTTCTGGGCGTTACCCGTGATGTGGGCCTGGTCGACTAGTCGGTAATCGTTCTCAAGGCGATCCAGAATCGTCGTATCTGCGCCAAGCAACTGACCACGATCCGCGATGATTGCTTCGAGGACCCCGCGCCACCACGCAAGCTGAAGTTCGGCGGTGATGATGTCGCGCGTCACGATTCGTCCAGCAAAAACCTGA
>CAIRWJ010000046.1 GCA_903882245.1 uncultured Microbacteriaceae bacterium
AACAGCCGCATCTCCACCGACCAATCTGCGTTGGTCGACGAAGGGGTTCGACATCGTTATCGCTGACCGCGGAAGAGTCGAACCAGAACGACGATGCTGGTCACACCGATGGCGACGAACGCGAGTCCCAACAGGCTCAGAAAGAAAATCTCAAACCAAAAGTTCATGTGTTTAGCCTAAACCGTTCAACGGCCAGGCAATGGCGATTCCGACGGCACCGATGACGAGACTCCCCGCGGTCGTGAACGCGAGCCGATTAACGAGCCCGTGTTTGCGCTGCATCGACAGTTGGACGATGAAGGACACGAGAAGTGATGCCCCCATCGCGACGGAAATCCCGGCGGCCCACTGATCACCGGCCCACACAACAGCGAGAGCCGTCCCCACGACGGCAATAATCCATGAGGGCAGTGCAGAGGCAAGTCGGCGGGGCATATGACCATGCTAAACGCGCCTAAACTTAATAAAACCTCGGGAGGAGTGAGTCGTGTCTCGGATACTCGTACTTTCGCCGACCTCCGCGACCATCATCCCGGCGCTTGGCCTACTTCCCCACGATCTCGTGATGGCACCTCTCGCCCCACAATCGCTGGCGACTCACGGCGACGTCGACCTCATTCTGATTGATGGCGTGACCGATCTCGTCGCGGCAAAGGCGATGTCCGGAATACTGTCCGCTGCCCAACTTTCGATCCCAATTCTGATTGTTGTCGCCGAAACGTCGCTATCTGTCATGGATTCGTCCTGGGGAGTTTCCGATTTCCTCCTGCCGAGCGCATCTCTCGCCGAGGTGGATGCACGAATTCGTGTCGCCATCCAGTCCGCACGCAGTGTGACGTCGACCGGACTGTCCCACTCGGGTGTGTCCATCGACGAATCGAGCTACCAGGCGAACGTCGGCGGACGGCCTCTCGATCTGACGTTCAAAGAGTTCGAATTGTTAAGGTATTTGGTGGCAAATCCGGGTCGCGTGTTCACCCGCGAGCAATTACTCTCAGACGTATGGGGTTACGACTACTTTGGGGGAACACGAACCGTCGACGTTCATGTTCGCCGCCTCCGCTTCAAACTCGGAGAGCGTGAATCCGTGATTGGGACAGTTCGCAACGTCGGTTATCGATTTGCGCCAACAGGAGAAGACGAATGAGCGAGACGAACCCCACGACGGGGTCCACCGACGCCGAACTCGACGACGATTGGGAGGAATCCCCCGCGGCGAACGACGCCTCGCTCCCCAGCAATCGGTTTTTTGACCGTGAATTGTCGTGGCTCGCGTTCAACGGGCGTGTCCTCGAACTCGCGAAGGACGAATCGATTCCTCTTCTTGAGCGCGTGAACTTTCTTGCCATCTTTGCCAACAACCTCGACGAATTCTTCATGGTCCGCGTCGCGGGCCTGAAGCGCCGACTCGAAACCGGAATCGCGGTTTACAATAACCTCGGACGGGGTCCTCAACAGGTTTTGACCGATATCCATGCGGCCGCCTACGCGCTGCAAATTGACCATGCTCGTGTCGCCACGGACGTCATTCGCCCAGCTCTCGAGGCCGCCGGCGTCGCGATTACGTCAATCGCGGATCTGTCGCCCGCCGACCGCAAGACCGTTGACGAGTTGTTCGTCTCGCAGATTTTCCCCGTCCTCACCCCGCTCGCGGTCGACCCGGCGCATCCGTTCCCGTACATCTCCGGTCTGTCCTTGAACTTGGCGGTTCGGGTGCAAAATCCGAAGTCGGGCGACGAAAACTTTGCTCGCGTCAAGGTGCCAGCTATTTTGCCCCGATTTATCGAGTTGCCCACCTCGGACGACGGTGTGGTTCGATTCCTTCCACTCGAAGACCTCATCGCGCACCACCTCGGATCCTTGTTCCCCGGAATGGCGATTCTCGATCATCACTTTTTTCGGGTGACCCGCAACGAAGACCTCGAGATCGATGAGGACGAGAGTGAAAACCTCCTTAAAGCGCTCGAAAAGGAACTTTCGCGACGTCGATTTGGAGCGCCGATTCGGCTCGAAATCAGTGACGATATGGACGCCGTCACCCTTGGATTGCTCATTCGCGAACTCGGAATGGACGAGGGTGAGGTCTACCGTCTTCCCGGAATTCTCGGGCTCGACCAGCTCTTTCAGGTCACCCGCGTCGCCAGGAGAGACCTCAAGTTCGGCCAACACGTGCCGACAACCGTGGCCCAGTTCCAACCTCCCGAGCCCGGAACGCCCGCAGATTTGTTTGGTGCGCTCAATGAGGGCGAAGTGCTTGTTCACCACCCCTACGAATCATTCGCGACGAGCGTCCAAGCGTTCGTTGAACAGGCCGCGACAGACCCCAATGTGCTCGCCATCAAGCAGACCCTGTATCGCACCTCGGGTGACTCCCCTATCGTGCGATCGTTGATTACTGCG
>CAIRWJ010000047.1 GCA_903882245.1 uncultured Microbacteriaceae bacterium
CCTCCAAATCCGAGGTCTAGTAGAGTTGGGCACGAAGGAGGCGAAATGAGCGACAATGACGACATTCGGAACAGCACCGAACACCTCGGTCAAGACTTTGCATCCCGCCTCGCCGCCCTCGAAGACACCGCTACGGCGGATGAACTCGCCGCGATTACCGCACTCCCAGCGGGAAGTGCGCTGTTGATTGTTCGACGGGGTCCAACCGTCGGTGCGCGGTTCTTGTTGGACACTGATCTCACCGTCGCTGGCCGGCACCCCGACGCAGACATATTCCTCGACGACGTCACAGTCTCCCGTCGTCACGCAGAGATTATGAGAGATGGCAAAGTTTTTTCGATCCGTGACCTGGATTCGTTGAACGGAACCTACCTCGAAGGGTCTCGCACTGCAGGGGGACAATTGCAGGACGGTTCCGAAATCCAAATCGGCAAATACCGCATGACGTTCTACCCGTCGCGCCACGATCTTCCCGTTAGCGCATAGCCAATGTCCGCCCAACGCCTCGGTGATGCGCCAACTGGTTTGACAATCGGTCAGGTCCTCCAGCAACTACGGATCCAATTCCCCGACCTCACGAGTTCCAAGATCCGTTTTCTCGGCGATAGCAACCTGGTAAGCCCAGAGCGTCTCGCGAGCGGATATCGTTCCTACCGTCATGCGGACGTCGAGCGCCTCCGAGTGATTCTCGGTCTGCAACGAGATTTCTTCCTGCCACTCAAGCAAATCGAAATCATCCTGGCGGACATCGACGCGGGCAAGTCACCGACCCTTCCCGGCGGTTCTACTGTCTCGGTGGACTCGATTTTGTCGCTCGAAGTTCGATTCACCCGTGCAGAAATGTTGAAATCGGCGGACGCGACCAAGGCTCTCTTGGACGATGCAATCTCGATGGGCCTTGTTCCGGCAGCCGAGATTTACACGGATGATTCCCTCAAGACGCTAAAGGCGTTAGTCGAGCTTCAGAAAGCCGGAATCGAACCTCGGCATCTTCGCGGGCTCCGTTTGCAGGCCGAAAAGGATGCCGACATCGTTCACAACGCGGTTCTTCCGATTGTGAAAAGTGCGAGTAGAGTGAGCA
Source organism: uncultured Microbacteriaceae bacterium (assembly GCA_903882245.1). Lineage (GTDB taxonomy): Bacteria > Actinomycetota > Actinomycetes > Actinomycetales > Microbacteriaceae > MWH-TA3. The sequence continues at coordinate 1,082 of CAIRWJ010000047.1, forward strand.
AACAAAAGGCCGCGGACGTTGCCCGAGACCTCGCACACAATTTGGAACAAGTACGCATCGCGGTCATGATGAGGTCAATCGACGATCTCATCGGTTAGTAGCGACACGCCGAAAGCTCGTCGCGCCGCTTGGGTATGTCGGTCCATGGATACAGTGGGATTCATTAACGTTCGATAACAAGGTGAAGGTTGGTTCGACATGAGTGAACTCACGCAATCTCCGGGCGACTCGGCCGAGGGATACCGCGGAGCGACGGCCGCAACGGCAGCCGGCATCACCTATCGCCAACTCGACTATTGGGCACGCACGGAACTTGTCGCCCCAACAGTCCAACCCGCTCAGGGGTCTGGTTCGCAGCGCTTGTATTCGTTCCGCGACATTCTGGTTCTGAAACTTGTCAAACGACTCCTGGAAACGGGAATTTCTCTCCAGCAGATTCGTATCGCTGTAGACCAACTTCACGCGGAAGGAATCGAAGACCTCGCAGGAACAACACTGATGAGCGATGGGGCCTCGGTTTATCTGTGCACCTCGAGTGACCAAGTGATCGACCTCGTCAACCGTGGACAGGGTGTCTTTGGCATAGCCGTTGGAGCTGTGCTTCGTGAGGTCGAAACGACACTCATCACCATCGACGCCGTTCGAGCGGGCGATTCGATCGATGACCTCGCCGCTAAGCGCGCCGCGCGCGCATCGTAGCTAACGACTAGACGCGTTCTTCGACAAGAACCTTAACGAGAAGGCGATCAAAGTATCGGGCGATGGTTTGGGCGGGTTCGCCTGGCCAGCGATGGATTGGCACTGCCGCTCCTGTGGATTGCTGAAGTGTCAGCGTCTCGTCAAGAATCGGTTCCAAAATGTGGTCGCCGAACAATTGCTTCATTTCCTCGAGGCGGAACAAGTGTTCGGGGCTATCCGGCCGAAATCGGTTAATGATGACACCAGCTGTGCGAAGTCTCGGGGACATTTTTAGTCGCATTGCTTGAAGAGCTAGAAGAGTTCGATGCACGGCAGTGACCGAGAACAATCCCGGCTCGGCGATGATCACCACGGAATCTGCAGCGGTCCACGCCGTCTGCGTCAGACCATTAAATGACGGTGGGCAATCGATGAGCACGAGGTCGTAGTGGGATTCGATTGTTGCGAGGGCCTCTTCAAGTTTCCAGAGTTCTTGTTTGGTGGGCGTTGGTTTGTCATGTGCCGAGACCGACGGGGACCCCATCATGATGTGGACGGGTATGTCATTGGGGCCTGTCCAGGAACTGGGGACGACGGCCTGCCGAACGACCGAACTACTCGTGTTGTTGAGGACCGAATCAACAGAGTAGCCGTGACTGGAGCGTGACGCGAGGGCGGCAGAAACGTCGGACTGGGGATCCATGTCTATAACAAGAGTGCGCAGCCCTTTCGCGAATGCGGCCGACGCAAGCCCGAGTGTCACAGTGGTCTTCCCGACTCCACCTTTGAGGGAACTTACGCTCACAACCTGCACGAACTCAACCTTAGCCGTCAAGTCGTCTGGACAACGGTTGTCGGTCGCCGATGTTTCACACGCGGACAGAAGTTTCGCGCCGTCAAGGGTGTCGTGCTTGTCGGTTAGAATGAAACCTCACGGACTAAAACATGTAAGGAGTCAGTGTGGTTGAACGCAAGCGAACCTCGTCGTCAACTCGATCGACCGCGGCAAAGCCCTCGCCTCTCCCCGAGGTTGATGAAGCCGCATCTATCCCTGACGCAGTTACCGAGGGTATCTCCATTGAACTTCCTGCGTCCGCAGATTCGACGCTCCTCGTAGCAACCAGCGTCGACAGCGAAGCCGTGTATTCTCGCCGGCACTCCGGAGTGTCGAGCACCCCAGAACCGTCGTCAATGTTGACGGATGACCGACTTCTCGATGTCAAAGAGAGGCCCACAGTGCCTCGCGGTTGGTGGCAACGTGCTATTTTCGAAATTACGTTCCACACCGTCAACCTGGGTGACTCTCGATTCTGGACTGCGCGCAAAAATCTCATTTCTCGAATTGCAACTCCCGTCGATGGCGACACACGCTATGTTCCCGTGCTGACCCGCAAGGGTGGTGTCGGAAAAACGACCACCACAACACTGCTGGGAATGGCGATGGCACTGCACCGTGAAGACCGGGTCATCGCGATCGACGCCAACCCTGACCGGGGGACTCTCGCGGAACGAATCCCTCGCGAGACGAAAAACACGATTCGTTCGGTTGTCCTGAAAGCTCCGTCAATTGGATCGTTCACCGACTTTGTTGAATTTGTCAGCCGCGACAAAACGGGACTTCATGTCCTTGCATCGGACCCGGACCCGACGCTTGCTGATGCGTTTGATGAATTCGATTACAACGTCGTCGCTGATGTTGCGTCACGCTACTATTCCGTGATCCTCACTGACTGTGGAACCGGAATTGTTCACTCGGTCATGCGCCCGATCCTTCAACGCGCCAATGCGTTGGTCATTGTTTCTGGCGGTTCTATCGACGAAGCCCGCCTTGCTTCCGAGACGCTGTCCTGGCTCGAATCTAACGGGCACGCCGAACTCGTTCGTAACTCAGTAGTTGCGTTGAATACCGCGACCTCGGGAACGATGTTGGTCAAACTTGACGAGATTGAAAATCACTTCCGATCTCGTGTTCGGGAAGTCGTTCGAATTCCTTATGACCCGCATATTGCTGCTGGTTCCGTCATCACCTGGACGAAGTTGAACAAAATCACTCGCGATGCTGCGGAACTTCTGGCTGCATTCGTCGTTGAGGGAATTACTGCCAACGAATAATGCCGGTTCGTGAGATTCGCCTGTTCGGTGATCCTATTTTGCGCAGTGTGACAGACCCTGTTGTGCGGTTCGACGCGCAGACGCACTCACTGGTTCGCGATCTCGTGGACACCGTTTCGCTTCCGGGTCGAGCCGGCGTCGCGGCGAATCAAATCGGCGTGGGGCTTCGGGCATTCAGTTATCACGTCAACGGTGCAATTGGGTGCATTCTGAACCCTGTTTTGGCGGAGGTGCGCGGTGAACCCCTGCTCACGGACGAGGGCTGTTTGTCAGTTCCGGGCTTCTCGTTCCCGCGGCTTCGCTATCCGTTCGCGCGGGTGACAGGATTCGATCGAAACGGCTCACCACTGGAAATCGAGGGTCATGGACTACTTGCCCAAGCACTACAGCACGAAATCGGTCACCTCGACGGTGAACTGTACATCGAAGGCCTTGCCCCGGAGGTCAAGCGCCGCGCGATGCGCGACATCAGGTCAGCTGATTGGTTCCGCGCTTAGCCGATAATCGAAATACCCGACGTCTCGGGATTTACGCTGTAAAGCTCATCGATTTCCG
>CAIRWJ010000048.1 GCA_903882245.1 uncultured Microbacteriaceae bacterium
CGCAATGTTGTGGTGGTTCTTGGCGGCTGCGCGAACCATGGCAGGACCACCAATGTCAATATTCTCGACGACGACGGTCGCGTCAGCGCCACTCGTGACCGTTTCGGAAAAGGGATACAGGTTGACGACGATGAGCTCAAACGGGGCGATTCCCAATTCCGACAGTTGATTGACATGAGAGTCGTAACGCAGGTCCGCAAGTATCCCCCCGTGAATCGAGGGGTGCAACGTCTTAACACGACCATCCAGCGATTCCGGAAAACCCGTCACCTCACTGACTTCACGCGCATCAATTCCGGCGTCACGAACCATCTGACAGGTGGACCCTGTCGACACAATTTCGACGCCGGCCGCCGACAGCGCACGAGCCAGGGTGAGGACTTCCGTCTTGTCGCTCACCGAAATGAGTGCTCGCCGGATCGGGACGCGGTCGCGGGCGCGGTCGGGGGCGGGAAGGGCAGAAACCATCAGTTCTCCTCGATCGCGGTTTCACGGTCCGCCAGGTCGCGAACTACGTCGGCGAGCAACTCGCGCTCAACAATCTTGATTCGCTCATGCACGGTCGACTCGGTGTCCCCGTCAATCAGGGAAACTCGACGCTGAGCCAAAATTGGGCCTGTATCGACTCCATTGTCAACGACAATAACGGTCGCCCCAGTTTCGGTGACACCCGCCTCGACCGCGTCCCGAACCGCGTGTGCGCCGGGGAATTCGGGTAGATACGCAGGATGCGTGTTGAGAAGCATCGGGGCGAAGCGGCGGACAAACGCCGGAGGCACGAGTCGCTGGAAGCCCGAGAGAATGACGAGATCCGGTGTGAACTCGGCAATCCGATCGCCGAGTCGAGTGCCCCACGCATCACGATCACCACCGGACTCAAGGGGTTCAACAAAAGTGGGGATGTCGTAGTGTCGCGCGTGGTCTAATCCAGACACGTCCACGTCTGCACCCACCGCGACGACGGTTGCGGGAATCGTTCCCTCCGCGCAGGAATCGAGAAATGCGCGCAGATTCGATCCCTGACCCGAGATGAGAATCACGACGCGCAACATTTAACCAGTTTACCGACGGGCGAGTTACGGATTTCTGACTAGGCGCCCCGCATTGCTTTCGAATCGCGAACAATCTTTCCCAGGAACAGTCCCGCAAGCGCTCCGGCAAAAACCCCGCCCGCGAGGACGAGACCGACGGCGATGGGGTCGATTCCGACCTGCGCGAAGCGACCCGGCCCGGCTGAACCCGTCGCGTACGAGCCAATTAGCACCGTAGTCAGCGCGATGGCAACCGCCGCGAGCGCAGCTGTTGCGGCAACGCGTCCAACATCTGCGATGTCCCCCGGGTTGAAGATGTGGCCGCGAGAACGGAGGTCGACGGCAAATCGAGTCGCGGCGATGAACGCAAGAATCGCGGGAAGTGCAGTGACCCACTCGCCGATGGCGTTGGTGTTGGGAATCGCCCCCAACAGCGGGATTGCGGGTACAGCACCAACGGTTGTCACGAACGGCGAGACCAATGCGCCGGTTCCGAGAATGAAACCCGGACCAGCTATCCACGATATCGTCCAGGCCAGTGCTACAGGGATCAATGCGAGTTGAGCCACCGTGATCACGAGCCCGCCAAGGATTCCAGTGTGGAGTGACTCATACAACGCGATTTCTGTCGAAAAACCGAGAAAGAGTAG
>CAIRWJ010000049.1 GCA_903882245.1 uncultured Microbacteriaceae bacterium
AAAACTTGGATTCGGCTGCGGTTACCTTCAATAATGTTTACGTGAACCTTCACCGTGTCGCCGACGCGGAAGTCGGGGACGTCGCTACGAAGCGACGCGGCGTCAATTGCATCAAATTTCTGCATTGTTCTTTCGCTTTCTGCACTCGCTTCGGGACGGATGCGGGAGGTTCTGGTCGCGATGTAGTCACATGGCTCGTCCCCCGAAGCAGAGGGCCCGTGAATCGCGTGTGCCGGTCGGCACAAAGCACAATCTTGCCACAGTCGAGCTCTCTTTACCAATTAGGCTGACACGGATAGGAAGAAGGCACGACGTGATTGAACTTCGCACCCCCGCCGAGATTGAAGCGATGCGACCCGCTGGCCGTTTCGTCGCGTCGGTTTTGGCGGCCGTTCGCGAGGCAACAACCGTCGGAACCAACCTTCTTGAACTCGACGCCATTGCCCATCAGATGATTCGTGATGCTGGTGCCGAGTCGTGCTACATCGACTATCACCCGTCGTTCGGCGGCTCGCCGTTCGGCAAAGTCATCTGCACGAGCATCAACGACGCTGTCTTACACGGGCTCCCACACGACTACGCCATTGCCGATGGCGACATCGTCAGCATCGACTTTGCCGCGAGTATCGATGGCTGGGTGTGTGACTCTGCGATCAGTTTTGTCGCCGGCACCGCAGACCCCGAGGATCTTCGTGTTATCAACGCGACCGAGGAGGCTCTCGTTGCCGGAATCGCCGCGGCGACGGTCGGCAATGCAATCGGTGACATTTCGGCTGCCATCGGTGACGTCGCGGACTCATATGGTTATGGAGTCAACTTGGATTTCGGTGGACACGGAGTTGGTCGCGAGATGCACGGTGACCCGCACGTCCCCAACGACGGTCGACCCGGTCGAGGGTACAAACTTCGCGAAGGACTCGTCATCGCCATCGAACCGTGGTTCATGCGCGACACTGACGAAATCTTCACTGATGCTGACGGTTGGACTTTGCGGTCGGCCGATGGCTCACGCGGCGCACACAGCGAGCACACCATCGCTATCACGGCAGAGGGGCTAGTCGTCCTCACTTCTCGACACGGGTGAACCCCGCATTCTGCGGTGATCGAGGCGATCGAAACGCTCAGTGACCTACGATGTCTCGAGTGTAACGAGTTGATAACATCTGGCCTTTTCGATGCGCATTCGGAAACGAGATATGTATTGTTGTGACTACGCGATCGAAAGATTGCTTAACCAAACAAGGAGAAATGCACAATGTTGAAAAACACAAAGGTAGTAGGAATCGCAGCTGCGGTTGCCCTGCTCACGGGAGTCGCGATTGCACCTAGTGCGACTGCCATCGGTACTACTCGTCCGGAATTGTCTGTCACAGATACCTATGTTTACTCTGGCGACGTCGTAGAGTACTACGTCGATTATGTCCGTGCTGGTTGCAAGGTAATCACCACCCTCGGGGGAAAGACCCGGACCGAGCGTGCCACTAAAGTAGATGGCGATCGTGACGGCGCCGTTGTTGACAAGCAAATCACCGCGCCCAAGCAGGCTGGAGAATACCAACTCCGTTCGATGGTTGGCAAGGAATGTGCGTCGGACGCTGGCTACAAGAACCCTGTAAACATGAGCGAAACCATCACCGTAGGTGAAGAGATCACCGGAATCGATGACTGGGAGACCGTTGGCGCCAGGGCTGTGCGTATCTACGGAACCGCTTACAACGAGGTTGACGAAGAGGACCAGGACCTGGGTACTGTCAAGATTCAGGCCTACGTCAAGGGCAAGGTTGTTTCTTCGACCTACACCGACGGCATCAACGATGG
>CAIRWJ010000050.1 GCA_903882245.1 uncultured Microbacteriaceae bacterium
CTCTGTGAGTTGGACCCAGATTTCCGCATTTGGCTCGGTCGCGACGGGGATGTCACCGAGTTCGCTGACTACTCTCCGAACGGTCACGAGGCCTACGACACGGCGGTTCGTTCGACCCTGAACGCCCTGCGATCGGCCGATGCAGTGGATGATGTCGATCGAGTGACCAAGATGGACCTCACCGGCGACCTCGAACTAGCGCTCGAACTGAGCGAATCCAAGTGGCACTTGCGCGACCTCAACAACATCGCTTCTCCCGCACAGGGAATCCGAGATGTGTTCGATCTCATGCCAACAGATGGTGTCGAGGCGTGGGAGACGATTGCCGCGAAGCTCGGAAACGTCTCGTCTGCGCTCAGCGGCTACCGTCAAACTCTCGCTGAAGGTATCCATCAAGGATTGGTTCCCGCACGACGACAGATTGTTGAAGTAATCGCGCAGGCCGAGCGCAACGGGGGATCAGAGGGCTTCTTTGTTGACTTTGCCGCAAACGCCGCACCGAACGACTTGCCCGAGTCATTGCGCGCCGACCTGCGCACGGCAGCTGAATCTGCGCGTCTCGCCTACCTCGAATTCGCAACGTTCCTCCGTGACGATCTTGTCGTGGCATCCCACGAACACGACGGTGTAGGTCGTGACGTTTACGGCCTGCATTCCCGTCATTTCCTTGGCGCGACCGTTGACCTCGACGAAACGTACGAGTGGGGTATCGACGAGCTCGCCCGAATGAGGTCGGAGCAAGAGGCAATCGCGAAGCGCATCTCGGGTGGTTCCGTGGCAGACGCGGTCGCCGCACTCGACAACGATCCTGCCCGCAAGATTCACGGTACCGAGGCGTTACAGGCCTGGATGCAAAAGCTTTCGGACACTGCGGTCCGCGAATTGGGCAAGGAACACTTCGATATCGCCGGACCGATGCGCAAACTTGAGTGCCATATTGCCCCGACGAAGGAGGGCGGGATCTATTACACCGGTCCATCCGATGACTTCTCGCGAGCCGGCCGGATGTGGTGGAGTGTGCCCGAGGGTGTCACCGAGTTCGACACGTGGCGCGAAACGACAACGGTCTATCACGAGGGCGTGCCTGGGCACCATTTGCAAATCTCACAAGCGGTTTACAACTCGGCAGAGCTCAACACGTGGCGACGACAATTGGCCGGCTCGTCGGGTCACGCAGAGGGTTGGGCGCTATATGCCGAACGGCTCATGGCAGAACTCGGATATCTTGACGATGACGGAGACCGTTTCGGCATGCTGGACGGTCAGCGCATGCGCGCCGCGCGAGTTGTTCTTGACATCGGAGTTCACCTTGGCAAGAAGCGACCAGACGGAAAGCGAACCTGGGACGCAGATTTTGCCTACGATTTCATGCGCGACAACGTTCTCATGGAGGACGAGTTCGTTCGGTTCGAAGTCAATCGTTACCTTGGGTGGCCGGGACAGGCTCCGTCCTACAAGATCGGCCAGCGCATCTGGGAAGATCTCCGAGCGGAGTCCGAGCGCCGTGAGGGTAGTTCGTTCTCGCTATCCGCATGGCACAAACGCGCCCTCGATATCGGCGGGACAGGTCTCGACACCCTTCGCACGGCCGTGCTGGGGGACTGGTAGCGGTTGCGAACCCGCGTTAGCGGGCGTTAGACTTGAGTGTTGCCGACCGGCAGCACATCCCTGTCCGCCGCCCGCGTGAAGAGATTTGCGTGGGCTTAATTTATGCCCCTCTGGAGCAACCACACATGACAAAAACCCAGACCACTCAGGTCGCGATTAATGACATCGGATCAGCCGAGGATTTCCTCGCCGAAGTTGAAAAAACGCTGAAGTTCTTCAACGACGGAGACCTCATTGAAGGTACCGTCGTCAAGGTCGACCGTGACGAGGTTCTCCTCGATGTCGGCTACAAGACGGAGGGCGTAATCCCCATCCGTGAACTTTCCATCAAGCACGATGTCAACCCCGACGAGGTTGTCAAAGTGGGCGATGTGGTCGAAGCCCTCGTTCTTCAGAAGGAAGACAAAGAAGGCCGCCTCATCCTCTCCAAGAAGCGCGCACAGTATGAGCGTGCATGGGGAGACGTCGAGAAGGTCAAGGAAGCCGATGGCATCGTTACCGGTACGGTAATCGAGGTCGTCAAGGGTGGCGTCATTGTGGACATCGGTCTTCGCGGCTTCCTTCCCGCATCGCTCATTGAGCTTCGCCGCGTCCGCGACCTCACGCCCTACCTCGGGCAAGAGATTGAAGCCAAAATCCTCGAACTCGATAAGAACCGCAACAACGTGGTCCTCTCGCGCCGCGCTCTTCTCGAGCAGACTCAGTCGGAGAGCCGTAGCCAGATTCTCGGAAACATCCAAAAGGGTCAGATTCGTAAGGGTGTCATCTCGTCGATCGTGAACTTCGGAGCATTCGTTGACCTCGGTGGCGTAGACGGCCTCATTCACGTCTCTGAACTTTCGTGGAAGCACATCGAGCACGCTTCGGAGGTCGTCGAAATCGGTCAGGAAGTGACGGTTGAAGTTCTCGAAATCGAGGAAGATCGCGAGCGCATTTCTCTCTCGCTCAAGGCCACGCAGGAAGACCCGTGGCAGGTGTTCGCTCGTGAACACGCCATCGGCGAAATCGCTCCTGGCAAGGTCACGAAGCTCGTTCAGTTCGGTGCCTTCGTCC
>CAIRWJ010000051.1 GCA_903882245.1 uncultured Microbacteriaceae bacterium
ACACCCTCGACCGAAGCGTCACCAACGAGGTCGACGACGCTAGTTTTCATTCGGAAAACGACGCCCATCGCTTCGTGGCGGCGTTGCATCTCGGCGGCGAGTTCCGTCCCTAACGAGCGTTGCATCGGGTGGATTCCGGGGGCGACGACGGTAACGTCGCAACCAAGTGTGCGGGCCGTCGCCGCAACCTCACAGCCGATGAATCCCGCGCCGACGATGACAACCCGTGCCCATGGCGTGAGGTCAGCGCGAAGCGCGATGGCGTCGTCGAGCGTCCGCACCGCGTGACGGCCTCGCAATTCGCCGTTCGCCACGCTCAATCGACGGGGACGAAGTCCCGTGGCGATGACGAGCGCCGAATAGGGGTGAACGTCACCGTTCGAATCCGTCACCACATTGTGTTCGAGATCGGCGGATTGCACTCGGGTACCAAAGATCCAATTGACGTCCGCTGTTGATTCGCGCTGGTCGAACGCGACCGCCTCGTGGCTCACCGTCTCGGCCAGCACTTCTTTCGACAATGGCGGCCGGTTGTACGGCGCGTAAGGCTCATCGCCGATGACAGTGATGGGACCGGTATAGCCAAAGCGCCGAAACGCCTCCGCCGTTCGGAGTCCACCCATCGACGCACCAACGATGAGAACGGGATGAGTCATGAGCGTGCTTATTCGACGATGCGAATTGCCTGCATCGGGCACACGTCAATCGCGGCCTCGACGTTGGCGCGCTCGGAGTCATCGGCGGTCGCCGTGTACTCGAGCTTGTCGTCGTTATTGAGTTCGAAGACGTTGGGGGCTTCAAACACGCACTGTCCATAGTGCTGGCACTTGGCCATGTCGACGTCGATCTTGATCATTCTTTTTCCTCCACTGTTGACGGGTACAGGTCTTTAGACGGGGTGCGGATGCCGCGAAACTCCCAGTCCCCGCCCAGCGCGGTCGACACGACCTCTTCGCTCGAGGTGGGTTGGGCTCCGACATCCGTGCGGATGGGGGTCGGTCCTTCAACGATGTGGTTCGTGAGCCGGCCGAGTCCTTCGACCTCGACCTCGACCACGTCGCCCGGTTGAACGGGACGCGAGAACGCGGGCGTCCCAGAGAACAGCATGTCGCCGGGGACCAGCGTGATCGTCCGCGCGATGTCGGCAACCAGGTAGTGCATGTCCCACTCCATGTTGTCGGTGTTGTCTTCCTGCTTGACCTCGCCGTTGACATAGGTGCGAATCATCTTGTTGTGAAAGTCCCAATCCGTCACGAGTCCTGGGCCGACCGGAGCAAGCGTGTCCGACCCTTTCACGCGAAGCATCGATCCGGCGTCGGTGTCACGGAAGTCGTGCAGCCCGTAGTCGTTCCCCACGGTGTAACCGGCGATGTATTCGGCGGCGTCCTTCGGGTCAATATTGCGGCAGGTCTTGCCAATAACGATGACGATTTCACCCTCGTAGTTCAGCCACTTGCAGCCCGCCGGACGAACGACCGCACCCCGGTGGGTATTGAGCGCCGTGATCGGCTTGTGAAAATACGTCGGCGCAGCGGGGAGTTTCGTCATGAACTCTTGAGTGCGGCTGTCGTAATTCAAATGCACGGCGATGATCTTGGTCGGTTCGGACGGCGCGAGGTGGGTCGCGTCGGCGATGGCAATGACGCGACCGTCATCGGCCACGAGTGTCTCGCCGTTACGAACG
>CAIRWJ010000052.1 GCA_903882245.1 uncultured Microbacteriaceae bacterium
ACCTCAACAGGTCAACTTCGAGGCGCTCGCCGAGGCATACGGAATCGCGTATCGCCGCGTCGAAACACGGGGACAACTTACGTCAGCATTGACGGAAACCGCTGAGCCGATCCTCATCGAAGCGCCACTGCTCCACGGCTAAAGCGTTAGCGCCTCGCGAATCGGCCGGAACTTGAGTTCGGTTTCGTCATACTCTGACTCTGGGTCAGACCCAACAATGATTCCTGCACCAGCGTGAGCGACGATATCTGTTTCACGCCATTGCGCGCACCGAAGAGCGATCGCCCATTCGCCGTTCCCCACGCCGTCCACCCAGCCAACGGGACCGGCGTAGCGCCCACGGGGGATTGCCTCGATGTCCGAGATGGTCGCCAGTGCGCGGTCGGTTGGGACGCCTGCAACGGCTGCGGTCGGGTGCAACGAGTCAATGATGTCGAGAATCGACGTCCGCGTCCGCAGAACCCCCTCGATATCGCTGGCAAGATGCCAGACGTTTGACAGTCGAAGAGTAAACGGTGTCGACGCACCGACAATCGTCCGGCAGTGTGGGGCGAGTGCCGTGAGAACCGACTGCATCGCATACTCGTGTTCGTCGCGGTCCTTGGGGCTGTCTGCCAGGTGTGACGCTGCGCGGGCATCGGATTGAGGGTCGCTGCCGCGCGCCGCACTCCCCGCGAGAACCCGCGTTTGGACACGTCGATCGTGAACCCGCACGAGCGTCTCGGGTGATGCTCCCCACAAACCGTCGACCGCAAAAATGTGACAGTCGGGATAACCCGACGCGAGTTTGGCCAACGGTGCGCGTTCGTCACCCGGTGTGACCACGTGTCCCGTAATCGCGCGAGCAACAACAACTTTCCCGAAACCGGAATCCAACCGGCCAAGTGCCGTTCGAACCCGATCGCGATAGACCGAGTCGATGTGTGGCCAATCGACGACGGGCACGGGACCGATGGTCCGACGCACGTTCTCGGGCTCGGTGCCAGAGGAACCCGCAGTCACTGTCGTTGTCTCGCGCCCACGGCGGATGATTGTCACGCGCGGAAAAATCAGAAAGGCTTCGCCGTTCGGGTCGAACGATCCGCTACCGATTGCGTGCAGGTAAGGGCGCATCGCGGGCGGTGCAACCGCCACTGCAGCGTCCCACAGTCTGGCCAACGTTGCGAAGCGATCCGGACCGCTCGCCGTCCATCGGCTGTGCTCGCCAATGCCGACGATTTCCCGGTCTCCGCTGCGGAAGTACAGGGGTCGAGACGGACTCGCATAGTCGAGTATTGATTCAACCCGACCCGATTGAACGACGTCGCGTGAGAAGGTCTCGGGGTTGGCGCTGCTCACTCGTTAAGGCTACCTACGCACGGGTAGAGTTGATAATCGTGACGAGTGCTGACCTGGGTAAAGACCCCATCAAAGTCGCGGCGATGTTCGACGATGTAGCCCCGGGCTACGACCGTACGATCGCAATTCTCTCGATGGGGACCAGTGCGCTCTGGAGATTAGCCACGGTTCGTGCACTCGGAGTTATCCCCGGCGACCGAATCCTGGACATCGCCGCCGGCACGGGAACATCCAGTTCCGCGATTGCGCGCGCGGGAGCGCGGGTCACAGCCCTTGATTTTTCGGCGGGAATGGTCGCGGTTGGACGCCAGCGTCACCCTGATATTGACTTCGTCG
>CAIRWJ010000053.1 GCA_903882245.1 uncultured Microbacteriaceae bacterium
CCCTCGGCAATCTCCCAGCCCATTCCCACGAAAATGTTGGACATCTCTTCCATCAGCAGGTTGAGGGGATGGCGAGCGCCGACGCGACGGCGTGAGGCGACTGCGGTGACGTCAACGGCTTCGGTCATCAGGCGGGTGTGTTCCTCGGCCTGGAGAATGCCGGCTTCACGAGCAGCGAACGCCTGGTTGATTTCACCGCGGGCCTGCCCGACGATCTTTCCCGCTTCCGCCTTCTCGTCTGCCGGGACATCGCGCAGGGTCGAGTTGATGACCGAAATAGGTGAACCGTCGGCGACAAACTGAGTGCGCACCTGCTTGAGCTCGTCACCCGTCGTCGCGCCGTTGATAGCGGCGAGCGCTTCGGCGACAACGACAGCTAGTTGCTGGGGAGAGATGCTGGACACTCCCCAATCCTAGACGAGAGGCGGTTACGCGCCGCTCTGGGCGAACGCGCTCGCATAGAGGCAAACACTTGCCGCAGTGGCGAGGTTCAGCGACTCCGCTTTGCCGTAAATCGGGACTGACACGATATGGTCGGCGCGGGCTCGGGCATCCTCGCTGAGCCCGTGCGCTTCGTTGCCGAACAACCACGCAGTCGGCTTGGTCAAGATGGTCGACATTGATGGTATCGACTCACCATCCGCGGCCGCCGCGAGGATGGTGACGCCCCTACCCATGAGCCATTCGATGACGTCAGCGAGGTCATCATGTTCGATGATCGGCAGGTGGAATATCGAGCCGGTGCTCGAGCGCACGAGTTTCGGGTTGTGGAGGTCGACGGATGCGCCGGTCAAGATGACCGCGTCGGCTCCCGCGGCGTCGGCCGCGCGAATGACGGCTCCCGCATTACCCGGGTCTCGAATTTCATCGCACACCGCGACGAGTCGGACCTCATCGATCGACGACAGCGAGTGTGACAGTACCTGGGCCACCGCAATTACGCCCTGTGGGTTGACGGTGTCGGCCATGACCTCAAGCACCTTGTCAGAGACCTCATCGACCGTTGCCGGTGAGCGCTCCGCCAACTGCAGGATTCCGGCATGCTTTTCGGCAAACGCTGCGGTGAAAAAAACGTCGACAACCGAATTCGGCGAGTAGGTCAAGAGTTCGCGAACCGCCTGAGGACCCTCCACGATGAACACACCCGCTTCATCACGCCGAGACCGCTGCGAAAGTCGGGCGATGGCCTTGACTTGTGGGTCGGCGGGATTCGTGATCACCTTTTGATGCTACCCAACGAGAAACGAGGTCCTGAGCGAACCCAGGACCTCGTTCCACCTAGAGGTGCTTAGTCTTCGTCGATTGAGTCATCGTCTGAGTCATCAGCCGTGTCATCGTCTGAGTCGTCATCATCAGAGTCCACGCCACTGTCGCCGTCAATTTCGAGGGAGTCGTCCTCGTCTTCATAAGCGGCGTCATCGTCCACGTAGGAGTCGTCGTCATCGTCATCCTCGACAACAACGGGAGGATCAACGGGCGTGTTCGGGTCCGGATACACACCGAGATCGATGAGCGTTTGCTCGATTGTTGCGAGTTGCGTCGTGAGGTTCGCGTCGAGAAGTGCGGCAAGTTCTTCGGGGGTCAGTGTCGACAATCCGTCCACCGATGCTCCGGCGGCACCCGTCAGGGCTGGGTCGATGAGGTTGTTCGCCATCGCGTCAACGATGAGTTGGTGCAGCGCGTCGGTTGACGTCAACCCCAGCTGTATTGCAACAGCGTCGGTGAGATACGTCGCGATCTCGTCGTTGGTCGCAGCGTTGGCGGTGGTGGCGCTGAAACCACCGAACCCGATGACCGCGGCTGCCGCCGCCATCGCGATTCCTTTGCTCAGTTTCTTCATGCTCTTTTTCTCCTTGTCGGCTCGCCCTGTGGTGGGCACATCTGAACGCTAAATCCCCGCGACAGCCTGCGCCAGCGACTTTGACAAAAATTGGATATCCCTTGGACGTTTGTTGGACATCCCTTGAATTTTGGCTCCGAAACGAGCGAAGCCCCCGCCTTTCGACGGGGACTTCGACTACAGGTGAGGCGAGAAATTACGCCTTGGGTGCTGAGGTGTCCTTGGGCAGAGCAGCCTTGGCCGCCTTCGCAATTGTCGCGAACGTGGCGGCGTCGTTGACGGCCATGTCGGCGAGCATGCGACGGTCAACCTCGATGCCCGCGAGTGCGAGCCCCTGGATGAGTCGGTTGTAGGTGATGCCGTTGAGGCGGGCAGCGGCGTTGATGCGCTGGATCCAGAGGCGGCGGAATTCACCCTTCTTCGCACGACGGTCGCGGTAGGCGTAGTTCAGCGAGTGAACGACCTGTTCCTTGGCCTTGCGATAGAGGCGCGAACGCTGTCCGCGGTACCCCTCGGCGCGCTCGAGTATCGTGCGGCGCTTCTTTGCCGCGTTGACCGCATTTTTTACACGTGTCATGTCAGTTCCTTAAATTCGGTCTCGGGCTACTTGCCGAGAAGCTTCTTGATGACCTTCTGGTCGGCGGGGGCGAGGACTCGGTCCTTGTTGAGGCTGCGCTTGACGCCGCTCGACTTGACCTCGAGGTTGTGGCGCATTCCCGCACCTTGCTTCTTGATCTTGCCGGTACCGGTGATCTTGAAGCGCTTCTTCGTACCCGAGTGGGTCTTCTGCTTCGGCATGTTCTTCTCTTTCGCTATTCCGCTGTGGTCGGTGTCTCGGGGGCGGCGGGTGCCGCTTCCGTTGCCTTGGGCTGTGCCTTGGCAGACTCCGCTTTCGCGTCGGACTTGTTCTTCAGTGGGGCGATCACCATCGTCATATTTCGGCCATCGACGGTCGGAGAGTGTTCAACAGTTCCGAACTCGGCTACGGCTTCGGCGAACTTGTGAAGGAGTCGCACTCCCGCCTCGGGGCGGGATTGTTCACGACCGCGGAACTGGATCATGGCCTTGACCTTGTCGCCCCCCTTGAGGAACGTCTGGGCATGCTTGAGTTTGGTTTCGTAGTCGTGGGTGTCGATTTTCAGGCGGAACCGGACTTCTTTGAGGACGGTCTGTACCTGGTTTCGACGTGCTTCCTTCGCTTTTTGAGCGGCTTCGTATTTGAACTTCCCGAAGTCCATAACCTTGACGACGGGAGGTTTCGCTTCCGGAGCTACTTCGACAAGGTCGAGGTCTGCTTCGCGCGCAATGCGCTGTGCGACCTCGAGCGTGACGACGCCAACCTGTTCGCCGAGGGGCCCGATGAGTCGGACCTCGGGAACGCGGATGCGCTCGTTTATTCGCGGATCGGTGATATGTGTCTCCTTTGGTGCTGCGTGCAACCGGTGATCCGGTCGCGGCGGACAACGCCCCGAGTAAACAGAGAAACCTCAACCCCGTGAGGGGACGCACCCTTTCGCTGCCGGTTACCCGGCGGAGTACAACGACCCGAAAATCCTCTTACGATTGTCAGGTGGGATTTCTCCACTTCCTTGTTCGGGTTACCCCGAAACCTCCATCAGAATAGCAGTAGGCGCACGTTTGCGCATCCCCGCCCGAAAGGACCCCATGTCTGACGCCCCCATTGACGACCACGACGCCGCTCTCGACATCGCCGAGGTGCCCGCGGTCGAAGTACTTCAGGGGGTCGCCGTTCACCTCATGAGTGCCGCCGCCGTCAAGGTCGGCCTGGCCGAGGACGTCGAGCCGGATCTCGCCGAAGCACGCATGCTCATCAATGCGTTGGCCGGTTTCATGACCGCTGCGGCGCCAGAATTGGGCGATCACCATGCGCGACCACTACGCGATGGCCTTCGCTCGTTGCAACTCGCGTTCCGCGAGGCGTCGGCGATTCCCGACGAATTGGGTGCTGGTCCAGGCGAAAAGTGGACGGGTCCCGTCGTCTAGCTAGGTCGATGGTCTCTTGCTCAATGTCAGAGTGAGCGCGTCAACCTCAGAGATAAACCGGTCGTTACCGGAAATGCGCGCCTGGATTTCGGCGACGAGGGCTTGAATCTGCTCACCGTTTAAACCGTCAGCAAGAACCAACACGAGCGTGACGTCGGGACCATCACCCGACGCAGTGGGGTCGCCCGATTCGACGCCAACGTCGAGAAGGTGGTCG
>CAIRWJ010000054.1 GCA_903882245.1 uncultured Microbacteriaceae bacterium
CCAAAATGTCGCGCATCGTTTCGGCCGCACGTTTGGCACCGTCATAATCGCCGATACGAATTTTGGTTTGAATCTCGCCTGCCACGCACCCGCTCGTGGCGATAATTCCTTTAGCGTGCGTGCTGAGGAGGTCGAGGTCGATACGAGGCTTGTGATAGAACCCCTCGATGTATGACGAAGTCGACATCGAGAAGAGATTGTGCATTCCCTGAGTAGTCTCGCTGAGCATCGTAAGGTGCGTATATGCTCCGCGGGCAGAGACATCGTTCTCACCGCCGTCCGTCCACTGCACGGGCTTCTTGTGGTGTCGTCCCTCGGGTGCGAAGTAGGCCTCAAGTCCGATGATTGCCTTGATGTCCCGGTCCTTGGCCTGTTTCCACATTTCAAACGCGCCGAACAGGGTTCCGTGGTCTGTCATCGCAATGGCGGGCATCTGCTGCGCCACCACCTCGTCCAAGAGGCCACCGATGCGAGCGGCGCCGTCGAGCATGGAGTTGTCCGTATGCACGTGCAGATGGACGAACGAACTCGACACGGAGGCTCCTTTTCGCGATGGCGGACTTTCAGTTTAGGTCGGTCGGTGGACGGGTCCGTGAGGCGCGTCAGCGAGTTGCAAGAAGTTCCAACGAATGCGCCAAATCTGGCGCGTAGTCGCTCGTTATCTCGAGTTCATCCCCCGTCGTGGGGTGGTTGAATCG
Source organism: uncultured Microbacteriaceae bacterium (assembly GCA_903882245.1). GTDB lineage: Bacteria > Actinomycetota > Actinomycetes > Actinomycetales > Microbacteriaceae > MWH-TA3. The sequence continues at coordinate 699 of CAIRWJ010000054.1, forward strand.
AAGTCGAACGGCGTGGAGCCATTGTCGAGTCAGTTCGAGTCGCTTCGCGAATGTGGGGTCTGCCCCGTATAACGAATCGCCGACGAGCGGATGTCGTTGCGTAGCCATGTGAACCCGGATCTGGTGAGTTCGACCGGTCTCGAGCCCCACTGACAAGAGCGTTGCTGTCGAGTAATTCGCGAGTGTGTCAAAGTGAGTAATCGCGTTGCGCCCATCGTGGGTCACTGCGAATTTCCATGCGGATCCCGGGTGACGACCAATCGGGGCGTCAATCGTCCCCGAGGGGGGCACCATTTCGCCTTGAACAAGCGCGTGATATTCCTTAAACACTTCCCGGTCCTTAAACTTACGCTTCATCACCGAATAGGCAATCTCGCTCTTGGCCACAATCATGAGTCCCGACGTTCCGACATCGAGTCGGTGCACGATTCCTTGGCGTTCCGGCGGTCCAGACGTTGCGATTCGGTATCCAGCACCCGCGAGAGCTCCGAGCACCGTGTCGCCTTCCCATCCGAGCGAGGGATGCGCGGCGAGGAAAGGCGGCTTACTCACGATGACGATGTCCGCATCGTCATAAATAATCTGCATGTCGGCAATAACCACTGGCACAATCTCGGGTTCGCGCGGGTCATCCCAGACAATCGACAGCAGGACGTCTGCTGACAATCGGTCGGACTTCGTCGCCACTCTCCCATCAACTTCGACACCACCGCGTTCAATGACCTCGCCCGCAAAGGTGCGAGAAAATCCCATCAATTTGGCGACGGCAACGTCAACCCGGTCCCCGACGAGACCGTCAGGTACCGGAAGTGAACGATGCTGTGGCATCGCGACTAGAAGGAGTTGGCGGATTCCTGACCGCTGTTGGCCAGATCCGCAAGCTGCTTTTCGAGGTGCTGCTTGAGGTGCTGGCGGTATTCTTTCTCGAACTGTTTGAGACGTTCGATTTCGCGCTCGACCGCAATGCGTTGCTGGTCGAGGACATTGATCTCGTTGCGCTGACGAAGTTCTGCCTCGGCCAACATCCGTGTCACGTGGTTCTTACCCTCTTCGATAATCCGGTCGCGCTCGGTGTACCCCTCTTGGATGTGCTGGTCGTGCAGTTTGCGAGCGAGTTGGAGCAATTGACTCGATGTGCCGGTCTCTGCAGTTCCCCCAATGGGGCCCGCCGCGATGGATCCGCCGCCGCGCTGAAGTTCCGCCACGCGCGATTCGGTGG
>CAIRWJ010000055.1 GCA_903882245.1 uncultured Microbacteriaceae bacterium
ACTGTCGCGGAGCGCGGCCTTATTTCGAGTCTGCTTCTCCATCTGTGTCCATTGTGGTCTGCTCAGCGGGAAGAACTAAATCGAAGTCAATGACTTCTTTCGCCGACCGCGGGATTGCCTTCGCCTTGGAAATTTTGCCGTCCGCCAATTCACGCGGCGCTTTATCGATCGTCGTGAGTGTCGGGAAAGCCGCATCGGTAACACCGGGAATTGCGACAGCGGCACCGATGAGACTGTTTTCGAAGCGACTGGCAAAGGTGTTGTAATTGTTGACGGTTGCACCAAGGCTCTTTGCGAATGTATTGACGTCGTCGGCCGTTTTGCCCAGCGTGTCGATAAGCGCACGCGTCTTGTTGATGACCTCGTGGATCTGGTTGGTCTGGTCGTGTTGACGCCACAGGAACGCAACTGATTTCAGGGTCGTGAATAGGCTGATTGGCGTTGCGATGGCGACGTTGCCTCTCAGTGCGGTGTCGTAAATCGAAGGGTCTACTTGCAAGGCTTCGGCTAACGCGGCTTCGGTGGGCATGAACAGAATGACGTAGTCGGCGCTGAGGTCGTAGCGCTGCCAGTATTTCTTGTCCGCGAGTTCCTTCGCCTTCAACGCGACGTCTTTTGCATGCTGTTTGAGCAACACGGCCCGTTGTTTAGGGTCCGTTTCTTCGGCGGCACGCAAATAATTTGTCAACGTGACTTTTGCGTCGATGATGATCTGGCCGCCATCCGGAAGTTTCACGATTGCGTCAGGGCGCGAACCCTTTTCATCGTCCGTTCCGGCAATCTGGTCCTGGGTGATGAAGTCAATCCCCTTGACCATCCCGGCTGCCTCGAGCAAGCGCTCGAGCTGGGTTTCCCCCCAGTGCCCGCGAATGTTCGGGTCAGACAGAGCGGATTTAAGTCCTTGGGTGACGGTGCGGAGTGCCTCGCCGTCTGTTCGAGCCTGCTTCAGTTGATCGTCGATTGAGCGGAACTGGGTCTTTCGTTCATTTTCCATCTCGCGAACACGGCCTTCTACTTGGTTGAGCAGCGTGTGCACCGGGGCTAAGCGCTCCAGCACTTTGCTTTCCTCGCCCGCGCGAAGGCGTTCAGCTTCGCGAAGTGCGTCAACCTGAGATTTGAGATCGTCGATCTGGGACAGCAGCGAACTATTCGTGGCCGTGAGCCCCGCGACGGTAACAGCGTCCCCCGACGACGACCCCATGACGTATCGACCGACGAGAATTCCAATAACGGCACCAACGACGAGTCCGATAGCAAGATAGATGATCATGTCCATGTTCCCAGTGTGACAGTGAGCACCCCCGACTTACCGTATTCCAAGGTCAGAGCGCCACTTTTCTCCTGTTCGCTGGCGAAACGTGTCAATATGTCCTAACATAAGTATCAGACGAGATTTCCCGCCACCATCCACCGAAAGTTATGACTCATGACATCCTCATTTGACGTCATCACCATTGGTCGGGTCGGCATCGATATCTATCCGTTGCAAGTTGGTGTCGGATTAGAGGACGTCACCTCGTTCGGGAAGTTCCTTGGAGGAAGTGCGACCAACGTTGCCGTCGCCGCTGCGAAGCACGGACTCCACTCGGCGGTGATTACCCGCACCGGGAACGATCCGTTTGGAAAGTTCATTCACAACGAACTTATTCGTCTTGGTGTGAGTGACCAATTTGTTTCGGGAGTCGAAGGATTGAACACGCCGGTCGTGTTTTGCGAGATCTATCCTCCGGACGATTTCCCGCTGTACTTTTACCGCGAGCCGAAAGCGCCGGATCTCGAGATCAAGGCAGCGGAATTAGACCTCGACGCGATTCGTGAGGCAACCATCTATTGGTCGACCCTGACGGGACTGAGTCAAGAACCGTCGCGAGACGCACACCATGTCGCGTGGGATGCTCGCGGGCGAAAGCCGCTCACTATCCTCGACCTCGACTACCGCGAGATGTTCTGGGATTCCCCCGAACTCGCGACCGTTGAAGCCGAATCAGCACTCTCGAAAGTCACCGTTGCCGTCGGCAACAAAGAAGAGTGCCAGGTCGCCGTGGGAGAAACCGAGCCGCACCGGGCCGCCGACGCACTTCTCGAACGCGGTATCGAACTCGCCATCGTCAAACAGGGCCCCAAGGGGGTTCTCGCCAAGACGCGTGACGGTGCCGTGGAAGTACCCCCGTACTTCGTCGAGGTTGTCAACGGTCTCGGCGCCGGCGACTCCTTCGGAGGAGCACTGTGCTACGGACTCATCCAGGGCTGGGAACTGACCGACGTGCTTCGCTTCGCCAACGTGGCGGGTGCGATCGTGGCGTCACGGCTCGAATGTTCGACGGCGATGCCGACGACCGACGAAGTGCTCGCCATCGTGAAGGAGATCTCGTAATGGTAAAACTCGACTTTGATGCGCTGCGCGAGGTGCGCGCGACGAACCCTGGACGCCTCGCCGAGGTCTACGCGAACCGTCAGCGCCGCGAACTCCTCGCTGGCGACGGCCGACTCATGATTGTTGCCGCCGACCACCCCGCGCGTGGAGCGCTCGCCGTCGGGTCGAACCCGACCGCGATGTCGGACCGATACGAACTCTTGACCAACCTCGCCATCGCGCTGGACCGACCCGGAGTCGACGGCGTGCTTGGGACACCCGACATCATCGACGACCTCGCGCTGCTCGGGCTCCTCGACAACAAAATCGTGGTCGGCTCGATGAACCGTG
>CAIRWJ010000056.1 GCA_903882245.1 uncultured Microbacteriaceae bacterium
CAACAAGAATGTGGCCGCCATCGAGCGGCAAGAGCGGGATGAGGTTGAAGACGAACAGCGCGATGTTGAGGCTCGCGAGGATCCCGATGAGCGCCGCGATGCGATCGGTGAGTTGCAATTGGTCAGTCGAGGCGATGTCGCCCGCGATGCGACCGACCCCGACGACACTGACGGGGCCGTTCGGGTCACGGTCGCCCGACCCAAACGCCGCGTTCCACACCTGGGTCATACGGTTCGGCAAGTCGAGAATGAGCGTTCCGACCTGAGCGATGTTTTCGCCCATTGCGGACATTGCGACGACCGGCGACTGCTGTTGTCGGGCCGAGGTCGGGCCAATACCGATGAAACCCACGGTGGCCGTCGTCGGTTTTCCATCGGGATCAAGAATGGGATTACCCGCTGCGTCAAACGCATACCGAAGGGCGGCAACCGGCGTCACCGCGAGTGCGATGTGCTGCCCGTCTCGTTCGACGACAACCTCGAGTTCGCTCCCGGCGGATTTACGGATGATTGCGGTGCCGGAATCCCAGTCGGAAACCGGCTCGCTGTTGATTGACACGATGCGGTCGCCGACGTGGAAGCCCGCGATTGCGGCTGGGGCCTTCGGGTCGGTCGTCGCACATTTCGTTCGCGTCGAGGTGACGGGAAGGACACAATCCGACAGTGATCCGATTGTCGTCGTCGCGCCGACAATGCCGATGCCGGAAAACAACACGAGGAACAACACGGTGGCGATGACGAGGTTCATGAACGGACCACCGAGCATCACGATGATTTTCTTGAGGACCGGCAAACGATAGAACGCGCGCGATTCGTCGGTGATGGTTTCCGCCGAGGCGTCCCGCGCGTCTTGCACAAGCGTCCGAAAAAGTCGGAAGCCGGGTTTGTTCGAGTTTGCGGTTGTGGGGTACATGCCCGACAGCGCGACGTATCCGCCGAGCGGAATGGCTTTGATGCCGAATTCCGTTTCACCGTATTTTCGTGACCACACCGTCGGACCGAAACCAATCATGAACGACCCGACGAAAACGCCGAACTTTCGAGCGGGATAGAAGTGTCCGAGTTCGTGAAGCCCGATCGAGATGGCGATTCCGACAGCCAAAACCAGAACACCCGCGATCCACAGTACGAACTCCATGAGGTCAAGGTTACCCGCGACCCGCGACGCGGTCGGGCGGGTCTAGCGTTTGCTCAAGAAACTCTTAGCCGATTCGCGCGCCCACGCGTCCGCCGCGAGTAACCCCTCGAGGTCGAGGGTCACGGGCGCGTCGTGCTCGTCCACCACGCGTTCGATGGTGTCGACGATGTCGAGGAAGCCGATGTGTCCGGCGTTGAACGCCTCGACCGCGATTTCGTTGGCGGCGTTGTACACGGCGGGGAACGTCGAGCCGGCGACGCCGACCTGGCGTGCGAGTCGCACCGCGGGGAACACTGCCTCGTCCAAGGGTTCGAAGGTCCAGTCGTGAGAGCGCGTCCAGTCGATCGCGGTCGTTGCCCCCGGAATTCGGTTCGGCCAGTCGAGCCCGAGCGCGATGGGAAGGTGCATGTCGGGCGGCGAGCACTGGGCCATCGTCGAACCATCGACGAACTCGACGAGCGAGTGGACGACGGATTGCGGGTGGACCGTCACCTCGATTCGGTCGAACGGGATGTCGAACAAGAGGTGCGCCTCGATGACCTCGAGCCCCTTGTTGACGAGCGTCGCGGAGTTGGTCGTGATGACCGAACCCATGTTCCACGTCGGGTGTTTTGCCGCTTGGGCGGGGGTCACGTCCGCGAGTTCCGCGCGGGTGAAACCGCGGAAGGGTCCGCCGCTCGCGGTGACGATGAGTTTCGCGACCTCGGCGTGGGTACCCGCCATCAGAGCCTGGGCGAGGGCAGAGTGTTCCGAATCGACGGGAACCAATTGCCCCGGTTTGACCAGGTCCTTGACGAGTACGCCCCC
>CAIRWJ010000057.1 GCA_903882245.1 uncultured Microbacteriaceae bacterium
CCCTCAAAAAGGCATTCCAGAGCAACCTTGACATCGCTCCAGTCCCACCAACTGCCTCGACGCTGGTCCCGCTTACCCTCAAGTTGGCTAAACGTCGAGGGACCCTCCGAGTGGAGGCGGGCGAGCAAGTCGTCCGCGAGGTTTCGGTGCTGCGCCAACCAGGAATCGGGTCGTTCGTTGCGTTCGCGACTCTCGTGCATTTTCCACTGCCACAACGGCCACGATTCGACCGGGATAAACGCGGCGACGTGTGCCCAGTATTCGATGTGTGTGGCCGGAACGTGCGGGTCAAGCAACATGTGGTCGAGCAGAGCGGTGTCGTAGATACCAAGTCGAGAAAACAACGGCAGGTAATGACTGCGCTCGTAAACATTTACGGAATCGATTTGGAGAACCCCCAGTCGTGCGATCGTGTCCGTGAGGTCTTCGGTCGTGACCCGTCCGCGGGGAGACGAACCGAAGCCCTGCGCGACCAGTGCAAGGCGTCGCGCCTCGGCGGCAGAGACGGTCGTCATGCTTATTACGGTAGCGTTTTCCGAGGAACACATTATGACAACAGGAATCGCTGGCCCCACACTCGCGGAATTCATTGCCGCGCGTGACGTCGTGTCTGCGGTGGCTCAGGAAACCCCGATCGAGGAATCCCGGTATCTCTCCGGAATTTTGGGTGTTGACGTTGTTCTGAAGTGTGAAAACCTCCAACGCACGGGTGCCTACAAGATTCGTGGCGCTTATAACCGCATGAGCAAGTTGAGCCCTGACGAACGAGCGCGCGGAGTTGTTGCGGCCAGCGCCGGAAACCACGCTCAGGGGGTCGCTCTCGCGGCTCGAGAACTCGGTATTAAGGCGACGATTTTTATGCCGATGGGAGTCGCCCTGCCTAAATTATTGGCGACGAAAGATTACGGCGCTGAGGTCGTGCTTCTTGGCCCGTCGTTTACCGAATCGCTCGCGGCGGCGAAGGAATTCGCCGAGAAGACGGGTGCTGTTTTTATCCCGCCCTTTGACCACGTCGACGTAGTCGCCGGTCAAGGAACGGTCGGCCTCGAAATCTTCGAGCAGGTTTCCGACGTCGAAACCGTCATTGTCCCTATTGGTGGAGGCGGACTGATTTCAGGTGTCGCCAGCGCGATGAAACAACACGCGGCAGAAAACGGCCGGTCGATCCGAGTCATCGGTGTCCAATCGGCGAACGCCGCGGCTTATCCACCGTCACTGCGAGCCGGTGAACCGACAACCATCGAGATGAAGCCGACCATTGCGGATGGAATCGCCGTTGCACGCCCCGGCACCCTGAATTTCGCCATCATCAAGGACACCGTTGACGAGGTTGTCACCGTCAGCGATGATGACATCGCCCGCGCACTCGTCATGCTTCTCGAACGTGCCAAGCTCGTCGTCGAACCGGCCGGTGCCGTTGGCGTCGCCGCAATCCTTGCTGAGAAGATCGACGCGGTCGGAAAGACCGTTGTTGTTTTGTCAGGCGGAAACATCGACCCGATGTTGATGGAGCGCGTTATCGCCCGTGGTCTCGTCACGACTGGGCGCTACATGAGAATGCGGATTCCTCTTCCTGACCGCCCCGGGCAACTCGCAAAAATCTCGGAAATCCTCGCTGACCAGAACTCCAATGTCGTTGAGGTTATGCACACACGCCACGGAACCGACTTGCAGATCACCCAGGCCGAACTCGAGATTCACATCGAGACGCGAGGGCCGGACCATGCGTCACAAGTACTTGACGCGTTGCGCGCGGACGGCTTCGAGCCCAGGGTCGACTTCTAAACCAGGAACGGCTCGATCGCGATGATCTCAACTGCGATTTCGGCGCCGCTCGGTGCGGTGAAGGTGGCGGTGTCGCCCGGCTCGAGCCCGACGATGGCCTGACCCAGGGGGCTGTTCTCGCTGTAGACATCGAGGTCGGTGTCGCCGGCAACCTCACGGGAACCAAGCAGGAACTTTTCTTCATCGCCGTGGATGTGTGCGGTCACGATTGTGCCGGACGCAACACGTGAGGCATCGACCGGTTCTGAACCGACGTGTGCGTGCTTCAGCATGTCGATTAATTCGCGAATACGGGCTTCGATTTTGCCCTGCTCGTCTTTCGCGGCGTGATACCCGCCGTTCTCTTTGAGGTCACCCTCGGAGCGCGCCAACTCGATTCGCTTCACAATTTCGGCGCGACCGGTCGTCGACAGAGTTTCGAGTTCGAGCGCGAGGCGGTCGAACGCTTCCTGGGTAAGCCACATGGGTGCCATGGCGAGAATCTCCTTTAAAGGGGTGTCTATCTAGGGTAGTCGTGACCGCCCCTTCTGAACAAAACGGCTAACGGTCGTCGCGCCAGCAACGATAGACGTCGATGCCGGAAACCTCGCTGACGGCCTTGATTGTCTCGGAATGTTGGGTCGTGAATTGGTCGGACGCCGGGTACGACTTCACCGTCCAGCCGTTCGTGCCCATCGACGCATCGACGGTGCGCAACGCGCACGTGACGGGAGTTCCGGGGGGCGCCGAGATCTGGAACTTCACAGACGCCGTCGTTTCGCCACCGGTGGACTCGAACGCAACCCATTCGATTCCCGTGGTCGGGTCGGTCGTGAAGACCCACGTCACCCAGGAAAAGAACACGAGCACCGAGACGGAAGCGATAATCCACACGGAACGCGTGGGCGAACTCGAACCACCGTAGCGGCCCGCGGGAGGTGTTGTGGGGGATGTCATACTGCCCTTCGGTACTCTGTAATCAGGCTACGCGAAACGGAGACACCTTGAACACCGCACTGATCCTCGCCGAGAAGATCGATCCGAACGGAGTCACTCCCGGCGTTGTCGGTTTTCTCATCACGGCGGCCGTCGCCATCACCGCGATATTCCTGATCCTGGACATGAATCGCCGAATGCGCCGTCTGCGCTATCGAGAAGAAGCCGTGGCCAACGTTGACGCCGAGGTTGCGGTCGACACGCTCATCGCGGATGTCGACAAGGAAACCGGAAACAGGTAATTCGCCGTGTCACTTCGCGCGTCAGTCAAGTCGGCCCTTTATGGGTTGTACGCAACGCGACTTCAAAACCAACTGCGCGAAACGACCCCGCCACGCCATGTCGGAATGATTATCGACGGAAATCGACGGTGGGCACAAATGCAAGACGGCGTCACGATCGCCGAGGGCCATGAAGCGGGCGCGAGCAAAATGCGTGAATTCCTTGGCTGGTGCAACGCTGCGGGAGTCCAGATAGTCACGTTGTACTTGTTGTCGACCGACAATCTGACCGGTCGCCCCAGTACCGAACTTAAAAACCTGGTCCGCATCATCGCGGACCTCGCGACCGACCTCGCCCGCGTCCCAAATTGGCGGGTCCTTCACGTCGGTGATGCCGACAAGCTTCCGGCCTCTCTGCGGACGGCACTCGAGAAGGCGGCGGAGTCGACCGCGACCCACACCGGTCTGCACGTCAATTTGGCGGTGGGTTACGGTGGCCGTCACGAAATCACCGAAGCTGTCCGAGACATCATTCGCGAACACGAAGCGGCCGGTGGCGGCATCCACTCACTTGCCGAGGACATGACGCTCGACAATATTTCCGACCACCTGTACACCGCGGGTCAGCCCGACCTGGACCTCGTGATTCGTACGTCTGGTGAAC
>CAIRWJ010000058.1 GCA_903882245.1 uncultured Microbacteriaceae bacterium
ACGTCGGTCACGACCGCGAGTCCGCCAAGTTCTTTGGCCGCCGCCTTTGCCTTGGCCTCGTTAATATCAGCAATCACGACGATGACGTCATCCTGAGCGATGCGTTTCGCAATCGCCTTGCCGATTCCTTGGGCCGAACCCGTCACAATGGCGACCCGCTTGTCTGATGTGCTCATGGTCTAGTTCCTCTCGCGTTCATGAATAGAAGGGGTGTGGGGTGTTATTTGCCGCCATAGAATTCCGGCGCTTTTTTCCAATCGACAAATGGAACCATGTCGTGCGAGGGGAACAAATCAGCCCCCAAAGTCTTGGCAAGATACTTGAGTCGTCTAATCGACTCAACGGATGCAACAGGATCCAGATGGAAGCCCGCGATGACTTCCTTTTCGAGGCTTTCCAGTGTGTAGGCGGCGTCTCCGGCGAACAGCATCGGCTTCGAATTCTTCATCTCGACGAGCATCGAATAGTGTCCTGCGGTGTGCCCCGGCGTCTCGAACAGACGAATTCCCGGGAGGATGTGGTAATCGTCACCGGCGATGAGTTTGTAATTCGCCGTGGAGTCGAACGACTTGTCGGAGTACCCGAGTCGCTCAAAGGGTTCCGGCGCGCGCAAGTGAGCAACCTCGGCCTTGTGCACTACCGTCGTGGCTTTCGTCAAAATCTTGTTGCCACCAACGTGGTCAAAGTGGAAGTGCGAGTTGATCAAGAGGTCAACGTCGGTCGGTTTGAATCCCGCGATTTTCAGTTGCCCTTCGAGGGACTGTTCTTTCGTCTGTTCTGGAAGTTCGAACGGGAGAACTTTCTCGACGTGATCAAGATCAAACCCTGAGTCATACAACACGAGTGCGTCGGGGTGCTGGACGAGAACGCTATACACCGGGAAACGGACGGGCGTACCGATGTCGAAGTGCCAGAGGACCTGCGAACGGTCGATGACGAGGCTTCCGTGATTGAGTAGAAATACCTTGGGGTCTGCCATTGTCGTACTCCTCCTTGAGTATGTCCTGCATGGGACTCTCGCTGCAACGAACTCAGCGAACTAATTATTACAAACAGCAAATTTCAATTCATTATCTAAAAATATGACGACGTTGTCAAGCAAAATTCAGCGCATAAGCGTGAAGGATTGTCGCCATTACGGCGTTGTGAACGTCTTTGTGCCGGAGTACGGCACCCACACATAGCAATAAGACAAAATCGGGTTCCGATCGAAATCGCCATTGCACTTCATGTCCTTGAAACGGGCAACCCCGTCCTTCACATAATGGACCCGACAAATTGACTGGAAAACACTCGGATAACCCTTGTCGGTCAGCAACATGTCGCGGGGATTCTGGCATTCAGGTACACCGACAATCCCGTCCACCATCGCATCTCGGGCGGAATACTTTTCAATGAGGCTGAGCGCTGCCGCGTTCTCGGGATCGGGATCGGGTGCCGCGCACCCCGACACTGCCCACGCAAGTAAGGCAATAACTCCGAAGGTGAAGGGTAGCCGTGCGAACATTGCACGACGCTAACACAGGTCTGCACCAGGACGTCAACTAACAAGGCCGCGATTCCAACTTTTCGGACCGACCCGTCGTTTGCGAGTTCTTCGTGTTGATTGGTTGTCGCGCGTGTTTCGTTCGCAGGAGTGTCTAGGCTGAATACATGTCAAAGGTCCTCTCGTCTCTGCCGATCGGCGAAAAAATCGGCATCGCGTTCTCTGGCGGCCTCGACACTTCGGTCGCCGTCGCCTGGATGCGCGAAAAAGGGGCTGTCCCCTTCGCCTACACCGCAAACCTCGGTCAATACGACGAGGACGACATCGACTCGATTCCCGACCGTGCGATGGCATACGGCGCCGAGCTCGGACGACTAATCGATTGTCGCCAGTCGCTCGCCGAAGAGGGGCTCGCCGCTATCGCGTGTGGGGCGTTTCACATTCGAACTGGCGGAAAGACCTACTTCAACACCACTCCACTCGGCCGCGTCGTCACCGGCACACTGTTGGTTCGCGCGATGCACGACGACGGAGTCGAGATCTGGGGAGACGGAAGCACCTACAAGGGAAACGACATCGAACGTTTCTATCGCTATGGGCTCCTCGCGAACCCAAACTTGAGAATTTACAAGCCATGGCTGGACGCAGATTTCGTCAGCGAACTCGGCGGTCGGCACGAGATGTCGGAGTGGCTGACGGCCCGCGAACTTCCCTATCGCGCCTCGCAAGAGAAGGCCTATTCGACCGATGCGAACATGCTCGGTGCGACGCACGAGGCGAAGACTCTCGAACATTTGAACACCTCGTACGAAACCGTCGAACCGATTATGGGTGTCAAATTTTGGGACACGTCGGTGGCCATCGTCAGCGAAGACGTCACCATCACCTTCCGCCAAGGTCGTCCCGTCGCGATTAATGGCAAGGACCTCTCGAGCGACGCCGTTGGCATGATCATGGCGGCGAACGAGATCGGCGGTCGACACGGACTGGGAATGTCCGACCAGATTGAGAACCGCATTATCGAGGCGAAGAGCCGCGGAATTTATGAAGCACCGGGAATGGCGCTGTTGCACATCGCCTACGAACGTCTTCTATCCGCCATCCACAACGAGGACACGATGGCTGCCTACACCGCGGAAGGTCGCCGAATGGGTCGCTTGTTGTATGAA
>CAIRWJ010000059.1 GCA_903882245.1 uncultured Microbacteriaceae bacterium
ACATCGTCTGGGGCGGCGGACCCAACACCGAGCTCGGCGGACTCTATTTCCACCCGACTCTCGTCAAGAACCCAACTCCAGGAAGCGAAATCGTCTCGGCCGAGATTTTCGGACCGGTGCTCTGCATGCAAACGTTCACGACCGACGACGAGGTCATCGCGATGGCGAACGGGACCGAATTCGGTCTCGCCGCGGTCGTCGTGTCGGGCGATCGCGACCACGCGAAACGCATCACCGATGAACTCGTTGCCGGAACAATCTGGGTTAACTGTTTCTTTGTCCGGGACCTACGGGCCCCCTTCGGCGGATCAAAGAAATCGGGAATCGGACGCGACGGCGGGACCTGGTCGTTCGATTTCTATGCCGACGTCAAAAACACTGTTGTCTCACCTAACGGATGGAAGGAATAACCCATGGGCGAAGTAGTAGGAGCAGGACTGTTAGCGCACGTCCCCACGATCATGTTGCCGGAGGCGGTTCGCAAAGACCTCAATAATGGCGAAGAACTCAGCCTCGTCCCCGGACTCCGGAAACTTCGAGCAGACGTATTCGAGAAACTCGACTACGACACCGTCGTTGTCTTGGACAGCCACTGGGCGACGACGGTCGAATTCGTCGTCACGTCGGCGGCCGAGCGCTCTGGCCTCTTCACGTCGGAAGAACTTCCGCGTGGAATGACCCAGATTCCCTATGCCATCAAGGGCGACCCCGAACTCGCGAAATCCCTCGCCAAGTACGACGAGAAGAACGGAACGTGGATCACCCCGATCGCCGACCCGCACTTGCCGATCTTCTATGCGACGGTCAACCTGTGGCACTACCTCGGCCGCGGGCTCGACGAAAAAGCGTGGATTTCATTGTCCGTCTGCCAGACCGGAACACCTGAAGACTTCATTCGAGCGGGGCGTGCGCTCGGCGAGGCGATTCGCGACTCCGATCGCAAGGTTCTTCTTCTCGCGTCCGGCGCACTGTCGCACACCTTCCACAAGCTTCGCGACCTTCGCAAGCACGAGGCGAGTGATCCGAAGAACATTTATACCCCCGAGGCCTACCAGTACGACCTCAAGGTTCTCGAATGGATGAAGGCGGGTAATCACGCCGCGATTCTTGACGACTTCGAGACGTTCAAGAAGTACAAGCCGGAAGCGGGTTTTTACCACTACCTCGCGATGGCGGGCGCACTGGGCGAAGAGAACTTCACCGCCAAGGGCGAAATGTACAGCGAGTACGAGAACTCGATTGGGACCGGTCAGGTTCACGTGTGGTTCTCGAAGCCCGAGGGCGGATTCGCGCCGCCGAAGGATCTGGTGCTGTCGCGTGACTGAGTATCGCCGAATCCTCTTGGACGGATATCCGACGCAGGTTCTGCGTGACGGGGAAAACCTCGTCGCCGATGACGGACGTGTTGTCGCCATCGCCGACGCGATTCACCTCGCGCCGGCAGAGCCGACCAAGATCATCGCGGTACACCTCAATTACGACAGCCGCACCCAGGAGTTCATGACGAAACTTCCCGCGGCGCCGACCTATTTCCACAAGCCGATCACGGCCTTGAACACCCACAAGGGTGCTGTCGTTCGTCCGGCGGGGTGCAAGTGGCTCAATTACGAGGGCGAGATCGTCATTGTCATCGGAAAGACGTGTCGTAACATCGCCCCCGAGGACGCCGCCGAGTACATCGCGGGGTACACGGTCGGGAATGACTACGGGTTGCATGATTTCCGTGACACCGACGCGGGCTCGATGCTGCGCGTCAAAGGCTCGGACACACTCGCACCCGTTGGGCCAGGACTCGTCACCGACTGGGATTTCCGCAACAAGATGATTCGCACCTACGTGAACGGTGAGGTCAAGCAAGAAGACAACACCGACAACATGGAGTGGGATATGCACTACCTTGTCGCCGACATCGCGCGCACAATTACGTTGGTTCCCGGTGACATGTTGTTCTCTGGAACTCCCGCTTTTTCACGACCCGTCCAGCCCGGCGACGTCGTCGAGGTCGAGGTCGAAGGACTCGGTCGCCTCACGAACCACATCGTGGAAGGCCCGACCCCCATCCG
>CAIRWJ010000060.1 GCA_903882245.1 uncultured Microbacteriaceae bacterium
CGACCGTTGCCAGCCCATGGTGACCGAACCTGATTGTGACGACGCATATTCGCCGAGAGTGGGGTGCCGTGATCCGGCCGAAGTCGGCGCCGAACTGGAGAAGCCGGAAATCACACCGAATGCCAGCACCAACACCGTGGTCGTGACAGCCGACTGGAATGGACGCATAATCACGAGTGTACCGTTCGACTGTGGGCTTCACTAAAGACGTTTAGCAAGAAAAAGTCCGATGTCGGCCGGGCCATAACCACAGCATCCACCGACAATTCGTGCGCCTAGCCTTACCCACTCATCGACGTGCAGTTGAGTCGCGAATTCGGGCACGCCGACCCAGGCCATCGCATCGGAATCCCAGGTCTGCCCCGCGTTGGGGTAGACGATGAACGGCAAATCCGTTTCGACAACGGACAGTGTCGGTGTGATGACAGCCAGAGGAGAGCAATTGATGCCGACCGCCATGGCGTTCGCGTAGTTCTCGACCAGCGCGCACGCCTCGGCGAAGGTGCCGCCGCCGCTGATCGCGCCGGACTCGGACACGGTGAACGAAACCCAGTAAGGCATGTCCGGGCTTTTCGATTCGATGAGGTCCAGCAAAATTCGCACCTCGGTCAGATCGGGCATTGTTTCTAGAGCAAGCACGTCGGGCTCGGTTTCGAGGAGTAGCTCGAGTCGGCGGTCGTGATACTCACGGATGACTCTGTCGGTGACCCCGTAATTCCCACGAAACTCCGAGCCGTCGTTCAGATGGGCGCCGAAAGGTCCGATACTTGCCGCGACGAGCGTGTCGTCGTTGGCCGCGAGCCGCGCTGCCGTCGTTGAATTGCGCAGGGCCCGTTCGACATCGTCATCGGTCCACCCCGACCGACGGCCACCCTCAAACGACAACTGGTACGACCCCGTGATGATGATGTCCGCTCCCGCGTCAACAAACGAGCGATGAGCGGCCGTCACCGCCTCGGGATTCGACAACAGCAACTCTCCCGTCCACATCGCGCCGTCGATGGCTAAGCCCTGCGCTTCGAGCGCGGTGGACAGCCCGCCGTCGAGTGCGAAAACGCGAGGGTCGGTCATGCTCGTTCTTCGGCGATGGAGTTCCCACCGTCGACGACGAGCACCTGACCCGTGACGTACGCGGCTTCGGTGCTCGCGAGAAATCCGATGCACGCGGCAACTTCCTCGGGGATCGCCGAGCGACCGACGGGAACCGTGTGTCCCTGGCGTGCTTCGTGCGGGGTCTGCGATCCTGTCGCGATCCACCCCGGCGCCACGGTGTTCGCCGTGATTCCCGCTGCCGCCTCGTCAATCGCGAGCGATCGGTTCAACCCGACCATTCCCGCCTTACTCGCCGCGTACGATGCGTCATTCGCCATCCCCATGACCGGACCGGTCACCGATGCGACCGAGATGATTCGCCCGTGGCCGCTCGCGCGGAGGGCGGGAAGGGCCGCTTTCGAAACCAGGAAAGCGGTCGTCAGATTTCGCGTGAGAGACGCATCCCACTCAGCTCGAGACATATCCGCGACCGAACCCGTTTCGCCCGAGGCCTCCATCGGCTTGGCGACACTCGTCATTCCGGCATTGTTGACAACGATGTCGATTCGTCCCAGCGCTGACACGACTCGCTCAATTAGTCCGTCAACCTCGACATCGACGGTGAGGTCCGCTGCCGACGAAAACGCCACGATTCCCTCTGCACGAAGTTCTGCTTCTCGGTCGGAGACACGGTCGCTTGCACCCGTCACATAAACAGAAGCGCCCATTCGTCCGAGAAACCGCGCGGTGGCAAACCCGATTCCCGTCGGGGACCCGGCGCCCGTGATGAGGGCGACTCGCCCGTCGAGGCGAAACACACTGTCGGTTGCCATGGTTCCACCGTAGCCGCGCAACCGCCGATTAGTGCGGGCGACCGCCG
>CAIRWJ010000061.1 GCA_903882245.1 uncultured Microbacteriaceae bacterium
CGAGCACGGGTTCGCAATTTCTCCCCCGGCGAACGAAACGAACGAGTGCGTTTCGTTTCGGAACGCCTCACGAAAGCGGTCAACGAATCCAAGGTAAGGGTCGGTGTTAAGTGGAAGGTCGCCCTCGGCAGTTCGCAACGGTGTGCGCGGGTTAAGCCCGGCGGAGACCGAGTCTTGGGACCCGAACGCCTCGAGCCGAACGTCCTGACCGAGAGCATTATGGCGGGTTCCGGTGATGACTACCTGAACACCGCTGGTCGTGACGGCGATGACCGAACACACGTCAGCATCATCGAAATCAGCATAATCCCGGTGAGCGAGGACGCCCTTCGTCGCAAACACCGTCTCGACCTCGCTTCCTGTCAACCAGCGAACGAGATCGAAATCGTGCACGAGCATGTCGCGGAAAATCCCGCCGCTGCCGGCGATGAACTCACGTGCGCTCGGTGTGTGATCGTGTGCGGTCATGGTGAGGGAATACATCGTGCCGATTCGACCCGATTCGATGGTGTCGTAAACAGAGCCAATCGCGTCATCGAAACGGCGCTGGAATCCGATCTGGAGTGACGAACCGTGGGCGGTCGCGGTGTCAATCGCAGATTGGGTTGCGGCAAGAGTCAGTGCGATGGGTTTTTCACACAACACCGGAATTCCCCGAGGGAGGACGGCGTCGAGAACTACGTCGTGGGCGTCGGTTCCAACAGCGACAACCGCCGCATCGGCATCGGTGTCGGCCATCGACTCCCAGGGTACGACGGTGACACCAAACTGGGCGGCAACGGTCTGCGCTCGCTCGTCACTCCGATTGGTGATGACAACCTGGCCAACGCGGGGGTCCGCGACGAGGTCTTCGATACGAATCGATCCCATGCGCCCTGCCCCGACAACGAGAACCTTCACGACAAACCCCCTCGGCTTGTGGTCGATGTATTGCGATGCGGACTTTTAGTCTGCCATACTTGTTGGAACGTTCCAATGAAAGGTTTCCCGTGTCCGACTTTCTCTCTCGCGTCGCTTCCGCCCCCATCTCGTGGGGCATTTGCGAAGTTCCCGACTGGGGGGCGATGCTTCCGAAAAGCCGCGTCTTGGGCGAAATGGCCGGGCTGGGATTCACCGCGACAGAACTCGGCGCTGCGGGGTTCCTCCCCGATGACCCGTCAGAATTAAACGCAGAACTCGATCATTACGGGATGACGCTTCTCGGGGGCTTCACCCCGGTCGTCGTTCACGACCCCACTCAACGAGACGCAACGATTGCAAGTGCAACCGCGGTCGCGAAATTGTTCCAGAAAGCGGGTGCGACAAAGATGGTGTCGTCACCCCTTCAGGATTGGGATTGGGCATTCCCTCGTGCCTTGACGACCGAGGAAAAACGGCACATGACCGAGATGCTCGGTGTGATCGATGACATCTGCGGCGAGCACGGGATTCAGCAGGTTCTGCACCCCCACGTTCAAACACTCGTCGAGACAAAGGACGACATTTCCCGCGTGCTCGACAGTTGCGACGTCAGTTTCTGTCTTGACACGGGACACATGGCGTTCGGAGGTCAGGATCCCGTCGAATTCGCTAAGACGGCATTCGACCGCGTCGGACACGTCCATCTCAAGGACATCCGCCTCGACATGACTGCGGCCGTTCTTCGCCGTGAGGTCTCGCTCATGGCTGCGACCCAGGCCGGGGTGTTCACGAACCTCGGGGCCGGTGACGTCGACATCCTCGGTGTCGTTCAGACCCTCGAAGCCGGCGGGTACCGCGGGTGGTACGTCATCGAACAAGACACCGCGATCACCGGTGGGTTCCCCGCCGAGGGCGAGGGGCCGGTCATGAACGTTTCGGCTTCGCTACAGTACTTGACCGACGTCGTCGCCCCCACCCTCGGATAAATCAATGGAAACCGTGGATGTCCTCAGCGTCGGCCGCATCAGCGTCGACCTGTATTCGATGGAACCGAACATCGGTTTTGACGGTCAACAGAACTTCCAGAAATCCGTGGGCGGTAGCCCGACGAACGTGGCCGTAGCCGCGGCGCAGCTCGGGCTTCGCGTCGCATTGGCGACGAAGGTCGGCGATGATGCGTTCGGCGACTACGTGAAAGGCCGACTTGCGGGATGGGGTGTCGACACAGCTTTTGTTGGAACTTCAAACGGTGCTCAAACTCCACTAGCGTTCGCCGCACTGACTCCGCCCGAGAGCCCGACGGTCATTTTCTATCGCGGCCCCGCCGCCCCGGACACCACCCTGACAACTGCCGATGTGCCAACCGATGTCGTACGTCGTTGTCGCATTCTGTGGATCAGCCAAGCCTCGCTCGCTCAGGGTTCAACTGCAGAAACATGCCTTGAATGGATGTCCCTCCGGTCGCGCGACGATCACACCATCCTCGACCTTGACTACCGACCGTCGCTGTGGGCGAGCCCCGCGGATGCTCGAGCGATGGCCGAGCGCGCAATTTCGCTGGCAACCGTTGTTGTCGGCAATCGCGAAGAATGTGCAATTGCGGTTGGGACGGACGAACCCGATGCGGCAGCCGACACGCTTCTCGCAGCCGGAGTGCGCCTCGCCATCATCAAATTGGGTGCCGATGGCGTGTTGCTTGCCACCGCAACTGAACGGGTCAGAATCCCCGCTATGCCCATCGACGTGGTGTGCGGGCTCGGAGCGGGTGACGCATTCGGCGGTTCGCTCTGCTACGGACTTCTCCACGAATGGGACCTCGACCGAATCGGCCGCTTCGCGAGCGCCGCGGGCGCTCTGGTTTCGACTCGTTTAACCTGCGCCGACGCGATGCCAAGCGTTAATGAACTCACCGAAATGATGGGCGAAGCTGCATGAGTCTTGACCCCGTCCGCTATCGCGAGCTCATTGACGCGCGCGTGTTCTCCCCGGACACGTTCGCCAAGGCCCTTCTTTCTCGAAGCCGACGTCCAATTGCCGGAGCCGATGGGCGACTGATCATCATCGCAGCTGACCACACCGCACGCGGCAAGATTTCGCTCGGATCCAAACCTGTAGCGATGGCCGACCGATACACACTGCTCGATCGACTCGTTCGTTGTCTCGCGATGCCCGAAGTGGATGGCGTTCTCGCAAGCGCCGACATTCTCGAGGAACTCGCCTGGCTCGGTGCGCTCGAGAACAAATTGGCGATTGGCACAATGAACCGCGGCGGCATCATCGGTGCGACCTGGGAGCTGGACGACCGCGTCACCGCGTACGACACGAACCACATCGAGTCGATGGGGTTAGACGGCGGAAAAACGCTCATCCGAATCGACTATTCCGACCCCGGTGTCGCGCGAACGATCGAGACCGTTGCGCGCCTGACCACCGAACTCGCCGATCGAAAACTGATGGCGATGATCGAACCGTTGCCGTACCTCAAGGACTCCGCAGGAAAGGCAATCCTCGACACATCTGATGAGGCGCTCACCACTGTGGTGGCCATCGCATCGGGACTTGGGTCTTCCTCCGCCTACACGTGGCTAAAGATTCCCGCGACCACCCGAATGGCTGAGGTAGCAGCGGCTACGACGCTTCCCATCCTGATGCTCGGAGGCGAACCGGTCGGTGACTCAGACGAGACCTTTGCACTGTGGGCGACCGCAATGAATGAACCCAATGTGCGAGGCGTTGTCGCCGGTCGCACGCTCTTGTACCCCAATGACGGCGACCCCGAAGGAGCGGTGGCTCGCGCAGCTGCGGTTGTTCGGCCCTCGTCACCAACCAACTCGAAAGGTACGTCATGACCTGGTTTTTTCCCTCTGGAACTCTCCGGAACGGCGACGCTGACGTACACGTCACGCCGGAAAATGCGGGCTGGGCGTATAGCGGACTTCACGTCTACACGCTGAGCCCCAGCAAAACCGTCTCGGTGATTCTTGAGGGCGAAGAGGGCGTGCTCGTTCCACTGTCGGCAGAAAACGTTTCGGTTACCGTCGACGGCACCGCCTTTTCTCTCGCTGGTCGAAAGGGAGTTTTTGCGTCGGTGTCTGACTGGATCTACATTCCCGTCGGATCAACCGTCACGATGACAGGAGATTCCGGCGAGATTGCACTGTGTACCGCGCGTGCCAGCGAGGTCTTCCCCGTGCAGCATGTCCCCGCGACCGACGTGCCCGTCGAAGTTCGAGGGTCGGGCCGGGCGACGCGTCAGGTGACCAACATCGCGACACCCTCATCATTCACGGCCGCACACCGCATCAATGTGTGTGAGGTCATCACGCCCGGTGGCAACCTTTCGTCGTGGCCACCCCACCGACACGACGGAATCGGCGACTGCCCGACCACAAACGAAGAAATTTACTACTTCCGAATCGGACGCGGAGAAAGCCCCCACGGCGACCCGACCGGTCAGGGACTGTTCCACATCTACACCGTTGACGGTTCGGTCGACGACACTGTCATGATTCACGACGGCGACGTGTACAACGTCCCCGAGGGGTACCACGGCCCGACCGTGGCTCCGCCGGAATATCCGATGTATTTTCTTAACGTGCTGGCCGGTCCGGGCGATGAGAGAACGATGGCGTTCTGCGATGACCCCGAGCACCATTGGATTCGTGAAACATGGAATACCCAAACACAAGACCCCCGTTTGCCGTTGACCACGGCGTCGGGTCGGACAGGAAAGAGCTGAACATGAACCGTCGAATTGGAGTCGCCGTATTGGGTCTCGGCTGGATGGGCGAAGGACACAGTCGTTCCATGCTCCGTATCCCCTCACTCTTTCCGAATCGTTCATTTGATCCGGTGCTCGTCGTCTGTGCTGACACCGAGGAGGCCCGTCGCGAGCGGGCAGTTCGCGACTTCGGGTTTGAGCGCGCTGTGGCCGACTGGCGTGAAGCAATCGCATCGGACGACGTCGATGTCGTCTGGGTCACCGCACCCAACATGCTGCACCTTCCGATGATTGAGGCGGCCTGTGCCGCTGGGAAGGCCGTATTCAGCGAGAAGCCCATCGGGGGAAAGCCCGAACACACGGTCGCCGCCTACGAGATGGCGAAGAAGGCCAGAGTCCGCACCGGTGTGGGATACAACTATCTCTGGGCGCCGCTCGTCATGCATGCTCGCAACCTCATCGCGTCGGGCGAACTCGGCGACATCACCCACTACCGCGGTCGATTCGTGTCAATGTACGGAAGCGACGAACTCGGTCTTCTGACGTGGCGCTTCATCCTCGACCAGGCTGGTTATGGGGTCACGAGC
>CAIRWJ010000062.1 GCA_903882245.1 uncultured Microbacteriaceae bacterium
CGGCCGGAGCGGCTTCGACGACAACGGGAGCAGCCTCGGTGCCCAGCGACTCGGCGCTCGGAACGGCCTGGATAGCGACGATGATCGCCTCGGGATCAAGGTGCAGTTTGACGCCGGCGGGAAGGACAACGTCCTTCGCCGAAATGTGGGTGTGCTCGAGCATTCCGGTGACGTCGACCTCGAGGTGCTCGGGGATCTGCGTCGCTTCGGCCTCGACCTGGATGGTCTGGTGCTCGAGCATCGCAACGGTTCCGGGGAACGGGTGACCAAGAACTGCCACAGGGATATTGACCGTGACGGTCTCGCCCTTTTTGACGATGACGAGGTCGACGTGCTCGATGATCTGGCGCACGTAGTCCTTCTGGACGTCCTTCACGAGAACGAGTTCCTTTGTGCCATTCACGTCGAGGTCGATGAGGACGTTCTTGTGACGGACGAGGAGGCTCAGCTCGTGTGCGTTGACCATCACGTGACGCGGGTCTTCGCCGTGTCCGTAGATGACCGCGGGAACGTTTCCGAGTGCGCGAAGCTTGCGTGCGGCGCCCTTACCGAAGGACGCGCGTTCTTCGCCCTTGAGTGCAAATTGTTCAGCCATGATGATGCCTTTCACGGGGTGGTGACCCCTGGTTGGTGTTTCAACTCGAACGCCCGAAGCGTGAGGAAGACCAAGGTCGACCCACCGCGTCGATCACGGATTCTTAAATCCCTCGCCGAAGTTCGGTTTCAGCCTATCGGATAGGCTGGGAATTGATTTCCACGCGTTTTCTCTCTGGATTTCTCGAACGGAGTGTGAATGTCTCAGGCCAACATCGGTGTCGTCGGTCTCGCGGTGATGGGCTCGAATCTGGCCCGAAACCTCGCCAGTCGCGAGGGCAACCGCGTCGCGGTGTACAACCGATCGTGGGACAAGACGGAACACCTCGTCGAGGCTCACCCCGAAGCCAACTTTGTCGCGGCGAAGACGATCCACGAGTTCGCCGCGTCGCTCTCCACCCCCCGCACCGCGATCATCATGGTCAAGGCGGGCGCCGGAACCGACGCCGTCATCGACCAATTGTGTGAGGTCTTCGAGCCGGGCGACATCATCGTCGACGGCGGAAACGCGCTGTTCACCGACACGATTCGCCGCGAAAAAGCGGTCCGCGAGACGGGAATCAACTTTGTTGGCGCCGGAATCTCGGGTGGCGAAGAGGGTGCTCTTCTGGGACCGTCCATCATGCCCGGCGGTTCGGCCGAGGCGTGGGAAACGCTCGGGCCAATCCTCAAGTCGATTGCGGCTGTCGTCGACGGCGAACCGTGCGTCACCCACATCGGCACCGACGGTGCCGGTCACTTCGTCAAGATGATTCACAACGGCATCGAATACGCCGACATGCAACTGATTGCCGAGGCCTACGACCTCATCCGTCGCGGCACAGGCAAATCCCCCGCCGAAATCGCCGACGTGTTCACCAAGTGGAACAAGGGCGAACTCGAGTCATATTTGATCGAGATCACGGCAGAGGTTCTGCGCCAGGTCGACGCGGCCACGGGCAAGCCTCTTGTCGACGTCATTCTCGACGAAGCCGGATCCAAGGGCACGGGTGTTTGGACCGTTCAGACCGCCCTGTCACTCGGGACGCCCGTTTCGGGAATCGCTGAAGCTGTGTTTGCGCGCGGTCTCTCGTCGCACGCAGAGCAGCGCGCGTTGGCGAAAGCGTTCCCGGGCCCCGACTTGTTCGCGGTGAAAGACGCCGACGCATTCATCGAGGACGTCCGCCAAGCCCTCTACGCCTCCAAAATCGTCGCCTACTCGCAGGGCTTTGACGCGATTCGCGCCGGTGCCGCCGAATACAAGTGGCACATCAACCTCGGCGAGGTCGCCCGCATCTGGCGTGGTGGTTGCATTATCCGCGCCCAGTTCCTCAACCCCATCACCGAGGCGTATCGCGCCGACGAATCGCTCGCACTCTTGATGGCGGCGCCGTACTTTGCGAAAGCCGTCTCAGGCGCCCAAGCCGCGTGGCGCCGAGTCGTCATCGCCGCGACCGAGGCCGGTATCCCTACCCCAGCCTTCGGATCGTCACTGTCCTACTACGACGGGCTTCGTGCCGATCGGCTGCCCGCGGCGGTCATCCAGGGCCAGCGTGACTTTTTCGGAGCACACACCTACAAGCGAGTCGACAAGTCCGGAACGTTCCACACGCTGTGGTCAGGCGATCGAATTGAGATTGCGGCGGAAGATACGCACTGACTATGCCTGTAGGGGTGCGTGTCTAAATTTTATGGGGCTGGCGACATTGCGCCAACGGGCGGCATTCCTACAAACACAGTAACTAGCCCCGAAGAGACATCGGTAACGACCGTCCTTGTTCCATTCACTGTGGTAGAAAAACTTCCACTAAATGAATGGAACTTGGTCCAGGATTCACCAAAATCTCTGCTGAAATACTTTCCGAATGGCCAGCCTGTCGAGGAGTTGGGGACATTCAAGAGCATCGTTGACCCGTCACCAGTAAAAGTAACGTCGCCACACAAGATTGACCCTCGAACACCTGGGTCGAAACCGTGCGTTGGGATTCTAAATGTTCGACCGCCGTCCGTCGAAACGTTCAAAATGCAGCCATTAGCATTCGTGACTGAAATTTTTTGACCACTGTCGTCCATCGCCAATCTGTCAATGTACCCAGACCAGCCAAGGGAAGTCCAGGTTATGCCCGAATCGGTAC
>CAIRWJ010000063.1 GCA_903882245.1 uncultured Microbacteriaceae bacterium
GGAAGTGTCAAATCGGGAAACATTGCGTCGTTCATGCGTGAAAAGGATGTCGACGGAGCGCTCGTCGGGGGCGCAAGTCTCGACGCGGAAGAATTTGCCAAAATTGTGCAGTTCCCCCGACACGTAATCGCATAAACTAGATTCATCATGGAAATCATTTACATCATCGTGCAGGTCGTCCTTGCACTGACGAGCATCCTCTTGACGATGACGATTCTTTTGCACCGTGGCCGCGGTGGCGGGCTTTCTGACATGTTCGGTGGCGGTGTCACCTCCAACCTTGGTTCGAGCGGTGTCGCGGAGCGAAACCTCAACCGGTTGACAGTCACCATTGCGGTTATCTGGTTTCTCGCCGTTGTCACAATCGGGCTCTTCACCCGCTTTGGCCTGGTTTAGGTTCGGCAATGGCTGGCGGAAGCGCAATTCGAGGGACCCGCGTCGGTAGCGGCCCAATGGGCGAACACGATCACGGGAACCACGCGGCACGTATCGCGGTGTCCTACTGGGACGCCGAGGGAAACGAGACCGTCAAGCACTATGCTGCGGACGTCCCGGAAGACCAGATTCCAGAATTGATTGATTCACCGACGACAGGACTTCCTGCCGGTCGAAACAAAAACAAACCACCGCAATTGGTGAAGAACGAGCCTTACAAGACCCACCTTGCGTATGTCAAAGAGCGGCGCACGCTCGAAGAAGCCGATACCATTCTGTCCGACGCATTAGAGCGTCTTCGGACCACGGGTAAGCCCTAAATCGAGACGGCAGAGGCCGCGTCCGCATCAATCCACACGACCGTCTCCATCACTCCACACAGCGCGGCCGCCGGAGTTTCTGATTCTGGAGAATCCGCGATAATTCGCGCTACGGCAACAGACTTATCCGAACCAGACGCGACAATCCAGACACGCTCGCCACGATTCAACGCGTCAAATGTGAACGACAAGCGTTTCGCGGGGGGCTTCGGTGAATTCGCCACCGCGATGACATCATGACCCTCACCGTGGGGGAGTCCGGGAAACAAACTGGCCGCGTGGCCATCAGGGCCGATTCCGTTGAGGACCACGTCAAACGCTGGAAAACCGTCGACGTGCTCAGCAAGGAACTCGTCCCGCGCCTGTTCAACTGTCTGTCCGTTGTCGGTCGGGAACATGTGCAGGTTTGCCTCGGGAATTACCACGTGTGAAAAAAGGGCATCTCTGGCCTGCTGTTCGTTTCGTTCCGAGTTTCCTGCCGGCACGAATCGCTCGTCACCCCACCACACGTGGACTCGCGACCAATCCACGATAGCGACGAGTGGGGATCGTGCGACAGCAGCAAGCGTGCCAATACCGACCGTCCCACCGGTCACGGCGATATCTGCACGTCCACGAGAATCGAGGCTCGATTGCACGACTGCCAGCAATTCTGCTGCGACTCGTTCCTCGACTGCCGACCGTGTCGGCAACACCTCAAGTCGGCGGTACATCAGATGAGTTCGGATTCTGCGACAAGGAGGGGGATGCCCTCGGTCAGCACCCGACCAAAAACGATATCCGCG
Organism: uncultured Microbacteriaceae bacterium; assembly: GCA_903882245.1. GTDB lineage: Bacteria > Actinomycetota > Actinomycetes > Actinomycetales > Microbacteriaceae > MWH-TA3. Next base: position 1,541 of record CAIRWJ010000063.1, read on the forward strand.
TCGAGTCGGCGAAGCTCTTCCGTCAGACAATCACCGAGACCACGCAGGGGAAGTGAAATTGCGTGGTCTGGTTGGCCCGGTTGCGCCAGGCGGGCGAAGCCGGGCTCCGTACGTTCCAATACAATCGACCCCGCGTTCGTCATGATCTCGGCACGAATGATATTTCCCAGCTCGCTTTTCCCCTCGAGGGCAAGTTCTACAGGGACTTTGAGTTCGCTTCGCAGCCAGGCGGCGAGAAGTATCGGTGCCGAGTTGTCCAATGCTCCCGACACCTTGGCCCCCGTGATTCCCAGATTGACACCCGTGTCTAGAGTCGCGGCCAACAACCCTCGCCACTGTGTGATTCGCGTCCAACCCAGATCGACATCGCCTGGTTCATAGGCCTCGGCGAGTATTCTAAGTAGTTCAACAGGGTTGGACGCCGTAATCGTATCGGCTACGCGATGCCCGGCAACGCGACCAAGGGA
>CAIRWJ010000064.1 GCA_903882245.1 uncultured Microbacteriaceae bacterium
ACGTCGAACACAGAGCCCAGAGAACGAGAAGCGGTTGAAAGAGAAGACGTATTCCGCGGGCTTCATCCGTGTCGAGTCCGAATGCATCGATTCCGTTGACGAACTGAGAGATGTTCCCGGGGAAGATGGCAATGAAGAACACCGCCGTCGTGATGCCAACCCAGGGGGACCATCGGGGAAGAACGACGAGTGCGACGCCGAGGACTATTTCGACTACGCCCGATGCAAGAACTACGAAATCCGCGTCTAACGGAAGCCAGGTGGGGACTTGAGCGCGGAATTCCTCGCGGGCAGAGCCGAGGTGGCTAATCCCCGCAAAAGTGAGGGCCAATCCCAAAATGACGCGCGCGGCCGTTCGCGCCCACTGGACGGCGCGTTTCTCGCTCATGGTTTACTTCGCGACGCCGGGACGGGTCATCGACAAAAGGTCGAGAGCGGCGTCGAGTTGTTCGAGGGTGATTTCGCCGCGCTCGACGTAACCGAGGTCGATAACCGCGTCGCGCACGGTGAGTCCGGCCTTGACCGAGTGCTTGGCGATCTTTGCAGCCGCTTCGTATCCGATAATGCGGTTGAGCGGCGTAACGATGCTGGGGGACATTCCGGCGAGAGCGGCAGCCCGCTCGGCGTTCGCTTCGAGCCCATCGACGGTCTTGTCGGCGAGTACGCGGCTCGAGTTCGCGAGAAGTCGAATCGATTCAAGAAGGGACGTTCCCATCACGGGGATTGCGACGTTGAGCTCGAACGAGCCCGAGGCTCCGGCCCAGGCGATGGTTGCGTCGTTACCAATGACCTTTGCGCACACCATAAGCACGGCCTCTGGGATAACCGGGTTCACCTTGCCCGGCATGATGGACGATCCCGGCTGCAGGTCGGGGATGTGGATTTCGGCGATTCCCGTGTTCGGGCCCGAACCCATCCAGCGGATGTCGTTGCAGATCTTGGTCAGTGACACGGCGATAACACGAAGTGCTCCAGATGCTTCGACGAGTCCGTCGCGCGCTCCTTGCGCTTCGAAGTGGTCTTTCGCTTCGGTGATGGGGAGTTTGGTGGACGACGCGAGTTCGGCTATGACGGCCGCCGAGAAACCGGCCGGCGTGTTGATTCCCGTCCCGACGGCGGTGCCGCCAAGGGGAACTTCGGCGACGCGAACGATTGTCGACTGTATTCGCTCAATTCCGAGGCGAATCTGACGCGCGTAGCCACCGAATTCCTGTCCGAGCGTGACCGGAGTGGCATCCATCAGGTGGGTACGACCGGGCTTCACCATCGACGCCCACGCTTTCGCCTTCTTCTCGAGGGCGGTCGCGAGGTGGTCGAGCGCGGGGATTACGTCACCGAGAAGTGCCGCGGTGACCGCGAGGTGAACCGACGTGGGGAACACGTCGTTCGACGACTGCGATGCGTTGACGTGGTCGTTCGGGTGCACCGTGTCGCCGCGCTTGGAGGTAGCGAGGTTTCCGAGCACCTCGTTCATGTTCATGTTGGATGACGTCCCAGAACCGGTCTGATACGTGTCGACCGGGAAGTGATTGTGGTGCTTGCCGGAAATGATTTCGTCGGCTGACGCGACGATGGCGTCACGGATGTCGGCGGCGATGATGCCCAACTTTTCATTAACAATCGCAGCCGCACGCTTGATCTGCGCGAGAGCCACAATCTGCGCCGGCTCGAGGCCACTCCCGGAAATAGGGAAGTTCTCAACTGCGCGTTGGGTCTGTGCGCTGTAGAGCGCGTCGACGGGGACGCGAACCTCGCCCATGGTGTCGTGTTCGATTCGGAATTCGCTCACGGTGACTCCTTTAGTGTTTAGTCGATGTCGCCAAAGACGATGGAGGGGATTACGTGACCCTCGCGCAGGTTGTATGTCGCACCGACGATACCGAGGCTACCGTTTGCGACGGCATCCCCGACAAGTTCGCTTTGCGACAACAATTCGGAAATGGTGTCACGAAGGTGTTCCTCTCCGACGTCGTTGATGAAAATCTCATCAATGTCACTCGTCGCTTTCGCGAGGAGCACTCGGTCGATTGCGGGCTGAATGGCGTCGGTAATCGACCGAATGTTGACGGGCAACGGGGTGGCATCCGGCTTGCGAGAATCAATCGCGGCACGAACGGCCCCACAATCATCGTGGGCAAGAACGAGGATGAGGCTCACTCCGAGGGCGCTAACCGCGTATTCAAGCGACCCGACCACGGATTGCGAGATAGTTTGGCCCGCATTTCGAACGACAAATAGGTCACCCAATCCAAGGTCGAAGATGATTTCGGCCGACAGTCGAGAGTCGGCGCAACCGAACAGCGCCGCAAACGGCTGCTGTCCGTCGGCGAGCGCATCTCGGTGGTCGACGTCTTGTCGGGGATGTGCGAGCGTGCCGCTGATGAATCGACCATTACCGGCCAGGAGTTGCTGCCACGCTTCGCGAGGGGTTCCGGGTCGTTGCTCTGACATTGTTAGCCCTTTCCTGCCACCTGAACGTTCACGGACTTGTAGGCAAGCGACGCGACGAGTTCGATTTCGCCCGCGTCGGCTGTTCCCGACACGATCAGGATACCGCCCTGAGGCAGGGTAATTTCGTAAACATTTCGATAATTCCCGGGGTTTTCACGTTCGGACCGGTCGTACCGCGTCCAGGTCGAATTATTGATGACGACGGGCGACGCGGTGACATCGTCGAGCACCTCTGCGACCTCGGGCGAGACGCCGTTCGTGAACTGATGAATCGCGACATAACCGTTCGTCGGGGTGATCAATCCGATGTACCACTCCGGGTTTAGACCGGGGCTGTAATCCGCCCGATTCGCCCACCAATCTCCGTCTGATTCCGCGACCACCGGGTCAACAAGAAGGACAGGATTGGGAGTGTCGTCGTGCACGGAGTGCCAATCGATTTCCGCGCGCGAGGTTGGATCGGGTCGAATCGATATCAGTACGACAACGAGCACGATCCCGAGCGAGGCAAGCAGTGCCCCGATGAGAGTGAAAATGTTCTGCCGATTGCGGCGGTCTTGTGCGGAACTCACTCCGCGGGCTTCCGAGCGGCGTCAAGCCGCTGACGCGCGCCGGCGAGCCATTCCTCGCATCGCTTCGTGAGTGCCTCGCCGCGTTCCCAGAGTGCGACCGATTCGTCGAGCGACGCGGTTCCTTTTTCGAGCGAATCCACGATGGCGACAAGTTCGTCGCGGGCTTGTTCGTAGGTGAGGGTCGACACCTCGGGAAGTTTGTCAGCCATGGTTCAACGTTACCTTTCGTTAGTTCACGGTCGTCGCGATGTCGCCGTCGGCGACTCGAAGAGTGAGTGGGTCGCCGGTCGATATCGACGCCACGGAGGTGACGACGACACCCGCCGCGTTCCGGACAATCGCGTAACCGCGGTCGAGCGTTTTCTGCGGTGACAGTGTTCGCAATTTGCCGATAAGTCCGTGCAGACGGTCGGTCGTCTGGTGGATGAGGGAGTCCACGAATGTGGAGCCGCGATAGGCAAGATTGGCCAGGTCGTTTTCGTGCCGCTCCAGGTATGCGAGGGGGCTCGCCATAACCGGACGCGACGCCAACTGCCGAATTCGATCGATCTGATTGGCGATAGCGGTTGTCACGATTTGTCGACCCCGGGCTCTCAGTTGGTCGATTTCGGCGAGATCCGCGGCGACGTCGGTAACAACCCGTTTGGCGGCATCGGTCGGCGTGGACGCCCGCAGATCGGCGACCTCGTCGAGAAGCGGTCGATCGTTCTCGTGACCAATCGCGCTGACGAGCGGTGTCACACACGCCATCGCGGCGCGCACAATTCGTTCGTCACTGAACGCGACGAGTTCGAGAAATGCTCCGCCGCCGCGCGCGATGATGATGACGTCGACCTCGGGGTCAGCGTCAAGTTGCGCGATTGCGCCGGGGATCTGCGATGTCGCACCGTCTCCGGAAACCCCGGTGTAGACGGTTGTGAACT
>CAIRWJ010000065.1 GCA_903882245.1 uncultured Microbacteriaceae bacterium
ATTTCAGCTATAAGTATCGTCAAACTGCGGATTTCAATAACTACTTCCAGACTACGGAGTGACAAAGCAATCTGAGGCAAAATTACGTATTCAAATCGCCCGCAGCAGATAAATCCTGGTCACCATTACTCGACATGCGCTTTCGCCCGGGAACGCGGAAACCCGCTCCATTTGATGCAAGTTTTTGGAAACGAAAATCCCTGCCTATTCAAATCGAAGTGCCGAAAGATTCTATCGCGCATAAAAAATCTTGAACTGAGTCCAATAGCGTCACCCCCACCGCATACGCTGAACACGTGGCCTCGAAGAAAACCTCCATCGGATGCGGCATCGCATTCATCATTATCGTCGGCACGATTCTGGGGCCGTTCGCAACCCATTCGCCGTCAAACAATACGTCGCCCAGCGCGAGCGAGACCTCGTCCCCGACCCCCGAACCCACTCCCACCGACGCCGCGCCCGACATTCCGGCGCGGGGGGGCTCGGCGATGAAGGTTCTCAATCGGTTGAAGGTTCGAGCGATGACGTCGGGGGCGGGATACGACCGCGAGGGCAAGTTTGGCGATGCATGGGTCGACGTGGACGGCAACGGGTGTGACACCCGTAACGACATGCTGCGACGGGATTTCGAGTCAATCACGCGCACCGACGGGTGCCTGATTTATGAAGGCGTCATCCGAGATGTGTACACCGGAAAGCGCATCGATTTCACGCGCGGACAGACGACGTCGCTCGCCGTCCAGATTGATCACATCGTGGCCCTGCACAATGCGTGGATGACCGGAGCCAGCAATCTGTCACAAGGAATGCGCGTCGCATTCGCAAACGATCCTCTCAATCTGCAGGCGGTGGACGGACCGACGAACAGTCGCAAGAGCGATTCGGACGCGTCGTGGTGGTTGCCGCCGATGCGCAACTACCAGTGCACGTATGTTGCCCGACAGATTTCCGTCAAGCGGGCGTATCGCTTGTGGGTGACCCCCGACGAAAAGATTGCGATGCAGGCGGTGCTGACGACGTGTCCGCGACAGAAGGCTTTTCAGACCGACTATCCCACGCGGCTGGAGAACGGCGACTTGTACGTTTGGTGATTCACACCATCGTCCCGTCCGACCGGAACGAATACGTCGCCTCGACGAACTCCCCCGCTAGTGCACGCGGCAACCACAGCCGCGCGTCCGCCCACATGCGGTCGAACGGAATTCCGTCGACCGGAAACCAACGCGGGGCAAGTTCCGCGGTTGCGGTCGGTGTCCCCGCCCAGACCCGCGTGACAAAGCCGAACGACCGCTGGCTCCAGTCCGCTTTGTCGACGAAGGGGTACGAAATGCGGCTGTTGGGCTTTAGATCGGTGGGGTTCACCGTCACCCCGAGTTCCTCGGCGACCTCGCGGACGGCGGCCGCGCGAGGATCCTCCCCCGGTTCGAGCTTTCCGCCGGCACCGACCAACTTTCCGACACCGAGCCCCGTGAGTTTCTCGCCCAACAGGACCTCGGTGCGCCGCCCCAGCCAGGTGCGACGTTCCCGCAGCAGATAGACCACACAGACGTCGTACACGTTCTTACCCTAGGGCGCGTGAAGTCGTAAAGTTAGAGAAACTGCCCGCCACCGTCGAAAATTTCAAGGACGTCACTCATGACAACACTGCTCGACTCCCCAACGATCGGTTCGCGGGGGCGAGTGCCGTTCGGATTGACTGTTGGGCTTCGGCGCGGCCTCGGTGTTCTCAACATCGCATTTGCGTTCGCCATCGCTATCGGGCTTGCCGTCAACATCGCCGACCGTCTGATTCAGGGCATCTTTGACCCGTCGCACTATTTCCAGTTCTTCACGATTCAGACCTGCATCATCAACATTGTCGTTTTGTTGATGGGCGGAATCATCGCGCTCATGCGCGCCAACGACCCGCGTTGGTACACCGTGGTGCGGGCGAGCATCGTGTCCTACGCAATCGTTGTAGGGGTCATCTATAACCTCCTGCTCGCGGGCCTCGCCTCGGGCGATGGATACGTGTCGACCTTCACGTTCCCCAACGACATTCAGCACATCTGGGGACCGATTTTTATCGCCGTCGAATGGCTGTTGATGCCCGGTCGCGGGCGGCTTCGATGGAGCACGCTGGTGATTTGTGCGTTGTTCCCGCTGGCGTGGGTCGCCGGGTCGCTGGTCCGAGGACTCGCCGGTGACGGCTGGTTCCCCTACTTCTTCCTCAATCCCGCCGAGATGGGCGTTGCAGGAGTCGCGATGTACGTCGGCGCGATTGCCGCCTTCACCCTCGTGAATTGTGCGATCGCCATCGGAATCGGCCGGATTCAGGCCCGTGTGTTCGCACTCGACGGGGTGGGTAGCGCCCGCTTCTGAGTTTCGTGTCAGAGGTGCCTTTTAGCCTGAGTGATGTTCACC
>CAIRWJ010000066.1 GCA_903882245.1 uncultured Microbacteriaceae bacterium
CGACCTCGATTCACCGACCCGATGCGGACTTTGTGCGAGAACACACGAGCCAACCGATTGGTGGAGTTGCGCCGGTAGGGCATCCCACGCCTCTGCGCACGATTGTCGACACGGCACTTGGCAACTGGGATGTCGTGTGGGCGGCCGGTGGTCACCCACATTACGTTTACCCAACGTCGTTCGAAGAACTTGTTCGTATCACGGGTGGCGAGCCTCTCGACGTCGGGGTGCGGGACGTAACTGCGTGAAACGCCTCGGCCTGTTGGGAGGTATGTCGTGGGAATCCTCTATCGAATACGAACGGATAATCAACCAGTTCGTGCGTCGCAAACTGGGTGGAATGGCATCCGCCGACCTCATCATCCGATCCTTCAATTTTGCCGACATTGAAGAGCTGCAGGCCGAGAACGCGTGGGAGATGGCGGGAGTCGTCTTGGGCGAAGCGGCACACGAACTAGAGGCAGCCGGTGCCGACGCGATCGTCTTGTGCACCAACACGATGCATGCCGTCTCGGACGCAATCGAAAGCGCAGTGTCAATTCCCCTGATTCATATTGCGGATGCGACAGGATTCGCCATACACCAATCAAATCTTGACACGGTTGCTCTTCTGGGAACGAGGTACACCATGGAGAAAGATTTTTATGCTGGCAGAATCCGCGACAAGTTTCAGGTTGACGTCATCATCCCCGACGAGCGGGACCGAGCAACTATCCACGACGTCATCTACAGCGAACTCGTTCAGGGTGTTATCAACCCAGAGAGTCGCGACCGTTACCAGGACATCATTCAGCGGCTGGTTGCACGGGGCGCGCAAGGCGTCATTGCTGGATGCACCGAAATTGAACTTCTTTTGTCGGAGCGCGACGTTCCAGTTCCTTATTTCCCCACCACACGTATTCACGCGACGGCTGCTGCTGCCTTCGCGCTCGCCGATTAGCGTTGAGGCATTCTGCGTTCAGGCATGGTGTTTGGCGAGGAAGTCGCGAATCACCGCTGCCGTTTCAATCGGCTTTTCGTAGTGCACGAGATGCCCGACGTCCTCAAGCACGTGCAACTCGGCGTCAGGGAACTTTCGTTGGATCGCGTTCTGTGCGTCGAGAGGCGTGATGTCGTCCCGATCCGCTGCAATGAGCAGGACAGACGCGTCAATCTGAGTCGCATAGTCCGCAACGGTCGCAGTCGTCGACACGGTGAAGGCCGAGACGAGCGAATCCCGATCCGAGTAAATAGAGAAATACCGAGCGTGTTGGTCATGAATCCAGCGACGTAGTGCCGGATTTCGCGATTTCGTCAACATTTCACTCATCACTCGCACGAATAGGGGGTTCCCCAGCCACGCGGAACTGAGCCGCGCGGGCAATACCCGACCAACGGCGTACCAGAGCGCCGCGAGGGCCGCCGCGACCCGCTTCGGACCGTTCAGCACACGCTGAGAGATGGGATTGACCAGGATGATCGGAGCCGTTCGTAGCCCCCGAAGAGCATTCGTCACGACGATAGAGCCGAACGAGTGCCCTAGAACGACCGAGTTGTCGGACTGAGTTGTAGCGAGGAATGCGCGAAGCCAACGCCCGTAGTCGTCGATGGACGTTACGCCGCTCGGCCACGAACTGCTGGAACCGAAGGCTGGAATGTCTGGAATAAGAATTCGGTATTCGGGCAAGGCG
>CAIRWJ010000067.1 GCA_903882245.1 uncultured Microbacteriaceae bacterium
CATCGAGGGCCGATGTCGGTTCGTCCGCAACCAGAATTGCGGGATTGAGTGCAAGTGCGCGGGCGATTCCGACACGCTGACGTTGTCCACCCGAGAGTTCGTGAGGGTATCGATTGCGGTAGGTGCGTGGAAGTTCGACCATGTCGAGGAGGTCCTCGACGCGGGCGGAAACCTGTTCAGAGCTGAATCCGCCATTGAGAACGAGCGGTTCGCCGATGCTTTGACCGATGGGCCAACGCGGGTTGAGTGACGAGCCGGGGTCTTGGAAAACGATTCCGATGTGGCGACGAACGTCGCGTAGATCTTTCGGCGACACATTGACCATGTCCTGGCCGGCGACGGTGATGGCTCCGCGAGACACGGGCAACAGCCCGACAACCGCCCGACCGATGGTGGTCTTTCCGGAACCCGACTCACCGACGAGTCCGAGCACTTCACCGGGGTAAATGTCAATTGACACGTCTTCGGCTGCCCGGAACGCCGCGACCCGCCCGCGCTTCGGGTAGGTGATATCGACGTTCTTCAACGAGAGCACCGGGGTTTCCCCCTTGTGCGAGGCCGCCTTTTTTCCCGACGCTGCGCCGGTGCCGAGGTGCGGGACGGCTGCGAGAAGTTCCTGCGTGTAGGCGACCTTCGCGTGTTTGTAGATGTCGATTACCGAACCGGATTCGACGACGCGCCCACTCTTCATAACAAGAACGTGGTCGGCCATGTCGGCGACGACGCCCATGTCGTGGGTGATGAGGATGATGCCCGTTCCGAGTCGCTCGTTGAGCGATCGAAGCAAATCGAGAATTTCCGCCTGAATCGTCACGTCGAGAGCCGTCGTCGGCTCGTCGGCGATGAGCACCTTGGGGTCACACGAAATCGACTGGGCAATCATCGCGCGCTGGCGCTGGCCACCGGACAACTGGTGCGGGTACGAATCAAACGCTTTCTGCGGATCGGGCAATTCGACGAGCCCGAGCAATTCAATGGCGCGCGCTTTTGCCGCGGCTCGCGAGAGTTTCGGGAAATGCACCTTGAGCGCTTCGACGATTTGAAACCCAATCGTGTACACCGGGTTCATCGCCGTCATCGGCTCTTGGAAAATGACCGCGATTTCACGCCCACGAATGGCGCGAATCCTTTCGGGTGTTGCGGTGAGCGTGTCTTCTCCGCTAAGGAGAACTCGTCCCGTTGCTCGACCGTTTGCGGGCAGAAGTCCGAGCAAGGACATCGATGACGCTGACTTCCCTGAGCCCGATTCACCGACGATCGCGAGAACTTCACCCGCGCGCACCGTGTAGTTCAATTCTTCGGCGGCCATCACCCATTCGCCGTCAACCCAAAAGTCGACTCCAAGGTTTTGTGCTTCGATTACTACTGGGTTCGCGCTCATCGAGTCGCCTCCGTGACACCATTGAGAACATGACGACGTTCGTGTCCCGCTCCGGTCGAGTATTGGCCGCTGTCTTTGTTCTTATCTTCAGTGGCGCCGCGGCAACCACCGCCGCAACAGGCGACATCGTCGACGCGTTGCGCGGAGTCAGCGTTACCGCATTCCTCGCACTGGCCATCTATGCAGCATTCTGGCGACCCCGACTGATTATTCGCGAGACCGGGGTCAACGTCCGCAACATCGTGGCGACGCACGAAATCGAGTGGGGAGCGATCGAACGCATCGACACCAAGTGGGGACTGACTCTCTTCCTGAAGAACAGACGTATCTCGGTCTGGGCCGCACCCGCACCCAGCCGTTACGCCGCCATGATCGCGAGTCGCGACCAGGGTCAGCACCTGCCCGAGACCACCTACCTCGCGGGAACCGTTCGTCCCGGCGATCTCGTCACCAGCGACTCCGGTGGAGCAGCAGCTCTGGTTCGACGGCACTGGGAGCGTCGCACGGAAGACAGCGCTCGCGTCGAGTCTCGTGTCAATGTGCAACTCATAATCGCCTTGGTTGTTTTGGGCGCCGCCGCAGCAGCCTCCTTGGCCTTCTGACATCAGATCGGTCATGACCGTCCACCACCCGTTAACTCGCGGAACTGACGGGACAGGCTCATCGATTTGGGCATGTTTCGCTGCCGCGGATCGAAGGCGTCACGCAGTCCGTCGCCGATGAAGTTGATGCACAGCGCCACGACGACGATGAAGAATCCAGGCCACCAGAACAACCACGGTCGCGTCTTAAACGCCTCGTTGTATTGCGAGATGATCTGGCCAAGCGAGATATCCGGAGCGGTGATCCCAAAGCCAAGGAACGACAGTGCGGTTTCGGTGAGGATTGCCGCGCTCATGAGAAGCGTCGCGTTGACGACGACGATGCCGATGGAGTTGGGCAAGATGTGTCGGAAAATGATGCGGAAATTGGATGCACCGGCCACACGCGCCGCGTCGACGAACTCGCGTTCGCGGAGGGCGAGAAATTCACCCCGAACCAGACGGGCGAGTCCGGTCCACGACACGAGCCCGAGCAGGATTCCCAGCGAAATGGCGTTTCCGCCGATTGTTCGACCCAAGACCGCCCCCAGGATGAGGCCAGGGATGATGATGATGGCATCGGTGATGCGCATGAGAAGGCTGTCAAGCCAGCCCCGAATGAACCCGGCGACCGCGCCGATGACTACTCCGAGAACGGTGGCGAGAACACCAATCAACGTCACCACGGTGAGCGACTGTTGGATTCCGCGCATGACACGCGCGAATATGTCCTTACCCAACGTGTCCTGACCGAACGGGTGTTCCCACGACGGAAGCCCACCCGGCGTCGTGATTGGGTAGTTTTTATACCAGTCGAAGGGCCACCATCCGCTAATACGAAGACCGTCCAGAATGATTTCTCCACTGGCCGTGTCCGCCGCCAGTCGACCCGTGCCACCGATGATGGTGCCAACCGAGGTGAATGCCAACAACACGATTAACCCGAGAACGATGATGCTCGTGACGGCCGCCTTGTGTTGGAAGAAACGACGGCGGACGACTGTCGAAAGACTCAGCCCTTCGATCTGTCGCTGTTCGATCGTCAGTTCCGATAGTGCGAGTTGTTCCGTGTTCGGTGCTGTTACTTTTTTGCGCGCCATGATCACGCCTCCGTAATTCGAATACGCGGGTCGAGCGCGGAATACGCTAGGTCAGCGAGGATATTGAAGATGACGGCGGCGACTCCGGTGACAAGGAATACGCCCATGACAAGATTGACATCGACTTCACGGAGCCCCTGGTTGAAGAGCGCGCCCATTCCCTGCCAGGCGAATACTCGCTCGGTAATGATGGCCCCACCGATGACTCCTCCGAAGTCGAAGGCAACAATCGTGGCAATCGGAATAAGCGTGTTTCGGAACGCGTGGCGCATGATGACCGTGGTCTCGGGAAGTCCTTTTGCGCGCGCTGTGCGCACATAATCCTGGTTGAGGACTTCGAGCAGTGTCGCTCGGGTGTAGCGCGTGTATCCGGCAACTGAAATGATCATGAGCGCGGCGGTGGGAAGAATGAGGTGCGTCGATGAGTCGAGCATCCGCATCCAGGTGTCGTCGCTGTTAGCGAGCACCGGAGTGTTTGCGCCAATCGTCGAAATCACGCCAGAGCGCAGTGGAATTATCTGAACGTAATCACCCCAACGCATGAACATTTGGTCAAGGACGAGTGGCGCCGTGGACAGCGCGCCCGTAATCGCCGCGACGCGCATTGCCTCGGTGCGGTCGTCACCGCCGAGGAATAAACCCGCGGCTACGCCGAGGCCGGCGAGCAACACCGCGACGAGCACAATTGCGAGCGGGTTGTTGAAGTAAAACCAGATGAACTGAAGCGGAAACCACATCGCGACGACCGCAAGGACAGTTGCTCCGACCGAGAACTGGAGGGTTCGTTTCGTCAAGTTGGACGTCATGAACAAGATCAACGCACCGAGGCCGATGCCCAACAACGCGATGCCAACGATGCCAATCGACGGGCTTTTCAGCCACTGCGTGATGTCGAGAAGAATCAGAATCCCCGAGGTCAGGGCAAACGAGATTCCCGCCGTTCGAAGGCGTAACCGCAAGTGCCCGCCAACAACCGCCTGGACCACAAGCGCGAGCACGAGCCCTACAGTGAGTGCGATCCACCACGGGATGTGCGGATCGCCGAGAAATTCATTGAACCGAATCGCACCGAATTCCTTGAGCAAAACCGCAACCCAGAAGATCGGAAGCGAATAGAAGATGAACGCAGCGAAGGTCACGGTGTAGTCGTAGCCGCTGTACTGGCGAAGCGCGGTGGTCATGCCAATCGCGACACCGAACAAGATTGACAAAACGGTTGCAAGAATCACGAGAGACAGCGTTGATTGCATCGCATTCCCCAACGCATTGGCGACCGGCTCGTCACCGCGAATTACTGAAATGCCCAGATTGCACTGACCGATGACGCAGCTCGCTGCTCCGCCGAGCCATTTGAAGTACCGAAAAAACGGTGGGGTGTCAAGATCGAGTTTTGCGGTTAGTGTGGCCCGCTTCGCGACGGACGCCGGGTCGTTCTGCGTGCGAAGTGCTTCAAGCGGGTCGCCCGAATTCGCGGTGAGCATGTACACGACAAAAGATGCGACGAGCAACACCGCGAGCG
>CAIRWJ010000068.1 GCA_903882245.1 uncultured Microbacteriaceae bacterium
CGTCAGATCACGCGGAGGGTTTCCTCGAATTCCCGAGACGACCGAGACTAGCCCCGCGGCGACCGCATACGCGGCACTCGCGACCGTGAGCCACTCAATCATGCGGAAATCCTGTCACGACTCGAGCGACGCCCTTTGACACGGTTGCGATCGCAATCAGTCGGGCACCGTGAACCACCCCTACTAGCGGCGCATCGGGTGTCGTCGTCGCGACCCTTTTGCCGTGACCAATGTCGACCGCCTCGGAATCCGTCACCGTCAATACGGGAAAGAGGTCGCTCGCGATCTGGGTGGCGGGAATGAGTTGCTCGGCCGAAATCTCGTCGACCGAACAGGCGTCCTCGACCGACAGTGCCCCGACCCGAGTTCGACGGAGCGCAGTGAGGTGTCCCCCACAGTCAAGAGCAGCGCCGATGTCTCGGGCCAACGCGCGAATGTAGGTACCCGATGAACAATCAACCGTCACGTCGATATCGATTGCACCGGGGGTTCGGCGGATGCCGTTCGATTCGAAACGCGACACGGTCACGGTGCGCGCATCGAGAACAACATCATCCCCTGCCCGCACCAGGTTGTATGCCCGCTGACCGTCCACTTTGATTGCCGACACTGCCGAAGGCCGTTGCTCGATGACACCGGTCAGCGCGGCGATCTCACGCTGAATGTCGGCGTCAGTGATGGCGTCCAGGACGGCGTTGTCAGCGGTAAAGATGACGTCACCCTCGGCGTCGTCGGTGACGGTCGACAACCCCAACCGAATTGTCGCCGTGTAGGTTTTGTCCGCGCCGACCAGGTAGGTCAGAAGTCTCGTCGATGTTCCGACACCCAAAACCAAGAGACCCGTGGCCATCGGGTCGAGCGTCCCCGCGTGACCTATCTTGCGCGTACCGAGCGCTTTACGCGCCGCAGACACCACTCCGTGACTCGACGGACCCGAGGGTTTGTCGACGAGAAGGATTCCGCTCATCACCTTTGGAGGGTACCAGCGGGGTTCGGGCGGATGCCCTTAGGCAAGCGACTTCGTGTGCCAGACGGTCTTCGTCTCGACGAACGCGGCGATTCGATTGAACGCGGATTCCGTGGGCCCGAATGTTCCCGGACGCACGACGCGCATGAGCGTTTCCGCCGCCGCCCGTTCGCATTCGACCGCGATCTCGCGGGCCGCCCCGGTCAGATCGATGGCGTTGATGTCGGCGTGCGATGCCAACCACGGTGTGACCTCTGCGATGGCCCCGGTGAGGATGTTGACGACTCCGCCAGGGACATCGCTGGTGGCGAGAACTTCGGCGAACGTCATCGCCGCACACGGTGCTAGTTCGCTCGCGAGGACGACGACGACATTTCCGGTCGTCAGCGCCGGAGCAATCGACGACACGAGACCAAGCAGCGACGACCCCGCGACGGATGGCGCAACGAGCGCGACAACACCGGTGGATTCGGGAACAGAGAGATTGAAGAACGGTCCGGCGACGGGGTTTGCCCCGCCGTGAACCTGGGCAAACTTGTCAGTCCAGCCCGCGTGCCAGACGAGGCAATCGATCGCTGCGGTCACTTCTGATCGCGCATCGGCGGCCTTGACGCCGGTCGACTCGACGATCTCGGCAACGAATTGGTCGAGTCGCCCTTCGAGCATCTCGGCAACGCGGTAGAGAACCTGGCCGCGGTTGTAGGCGCTGGCTCCCGACCACCCTGCCCACGCAGAGCGCGCGGCGACGACCGCATCGCGGGCGTCCTTGCGGCTGGCCTTGGCCACGTTGGCAATGAATTCGCCCGCCGGGCTCGATACTTCGGTAGTTCGACCCGATTCACTGCGCGGAAATTTGCCGCCAATAAAAAGTTTGTAGGTCTTGGGAATGGCGAGACGGCTCATCGTGCACCTCCATAAGCGAGGTACGCCGCGAGACCGTGCCGGCCACCTTCGCGTCCGTATCCCGATTCCTTATAGCCGCCGAACGGGCTCGTCGGGTCAAACTGGTTAAACGTGTTCGCCCACACCACGCCGGCTCGAAGTGAATCGGCGACGCGCAACATTCGGCTCGCGTTCTGAGTCCAAATCCCCGCGCTCAGGCCATACGGCGTGTTGTTCGCCTTGACAATCGCTTCGTCGGGAGTGCGGAAGCTAAGGACCGAGAGCACCGGCCCGAAGATTTCGTCGCGCGCGACCGTGTTGCTGGTGGTGACATTAGTGAAAATGGTCGGTCGGAACCAAAAGCCCTTCGACGGCAGCTCACACTCGAGCGTCCAGCGGTTCGCGCCTTCCGCCTCGCCCGTCGCGGTGATCGCCGTGATGCGCGCGAGTTGTTCCTTCGAGTTGATGGCTCCGATGTCAGTGTTTTTGTCGAGCGGGTCACCGAGTCGAAGAGTCGCGAGGCGACGGGTCAATTTCTCGACGACCTCATCCTGAATGTTCTCTTGGACGAGAAGTCTCGATCCGGC
>CAIRWJ010000069.1 GCA_903882245.1 uncultured Microbacteriaceae bacterium
GCGGTGATCCCGGTGGACAATCCCACCGTTCCGAAAGCACTGATGACTTCGAAGATGATTCGATCCGTGCTTTCGTTCGTGGTCAACTGCATGAGAATCGTCGAGAACGCGATGTAAGCAACCGCCAATAGAGCAATCGTGATCGCTTGACGGTGGACGGATCGAGAGAGGCGCTTTCCAAAGATGTTGACGGCAGAATCGCTCTTCAGTTCGGTCCACACGATGAACGCAAGGACGGCGAACGTCGTGACCTTGATTCCACCGGCCGTACCAGCCGGGCCACCACCGATGAACATCAGCGCGTCCATTCCCAACCAGGTTTCGGGATTCATCGCACCGATGTCGACCGAGTTAAACCCCGCGGTACGCGTCTGCACCGATTGGAAAAAAGCGGCCAGGATTTTAGATGCAGGGTCAAGCGGGCCTAGGGTTCCGGGGTTCGACCATTCGAAGGCTGCGATGTAAATGGTTCCCCCCACGAGGAGAACGGCCGTCATGAACATGACGAGGTTGAAGTTCATCGTCCAACGGCGAGGTGCCCATCCGACGCGGCGGAGTTCCATGATGACGGGGAAACCCAGCCCACCGATGATCACGAGCGCACAAATAGTAAGAGAGACCACCGGGTCAGATACAAAGCCCATCAGATTGTCTGGGTAGAGCGCGAAACCGGCGTTGTTGAAGCTCGAGACCGCGTGGAACACGCCCATCCACACGGCCTTGGGTGCGTCGTAGTTGTGCACCCATCCGAACCACGCCGCGAGGATCAGCGCGCCGATTGCTTCGACAAAGAACACCATGCGAACAATTCGAAGGATGGTGGACTTCATTGTCGAATCAGAGGATTGCGCGCGAAACTCACTCGAGATGAGTTCGGCTCCACCCGTCGACAATCGGCGAAAAATCGCAATCGCCACCAATCCCGACACGGTCATGATTCCGAGGCCGCCCAATTGAATGAGGGACATGAGAACGACTTTGCCAAAATCCGTCAGCCCACTGGAAACATCAAAGACCGAAAGCCCCGTGACACACACCGCGCTGGTTGACGTGAAGAAGGCGTCGACGATCGACAAGGGCGCGCCGGTTGATGAAATCGGGAGCGCGAGCAAGATTGCGCCAATCGTGATGAGCGCGACGTACCCGAGCACAGTAATTTGAGTGGGGTGAACCGAAAATCGGGGGCGCGTGATTGCGCGAAATGACCATTTGGAATCCACCTCGCTAGATTACGCCCCTAGGCTGAAAACGTGAGACTAGTCGTGGCGCGGTGTTCGGTGGATTACGCCGGACGCCTCACCGCGCACTTGCCGCTCGCCACGCGCACGCTGATGTTGAAGGGTGACGGCAGTGTTCTTGTCCACTCGGACGGCGGATCCTATAAACCACTCAACTGGATGAGCCCGCCCTGCGTCATCGATTTTGCGCAACCAGACGACGACCTCGCCGCAGCTGGGGTAATCGAGCTGTGGCGGGTTACCCACACGAAAACGGCCGACATGCTCGTCATCTCGATTTTCGAGATCTACCACGATTCGACCCACGAATTGGGCGACGACCCCGGTTTGATTAAAGACGGTGTCGAGGCTCATTTACAGCGTCTCTCGTCCGAGCAGATTGCGGTGTACGGCGAAGGCTTCAGCCTGATTCGACGCGAGTTCCCGACCGCGATCGGTCCCGTCGACATCCTCGCCCGAGACGCGAACAATGCGGTCGTCGCGATTGAAATCAAGCGCCGTGGCGATATCGATGGTGTTGAACAGTTAACGCGTTATCTGGACCTTCTCAATCGGGACCCAACCCTCGCCCCTGTTTCCGGAATCTTCGCGGCCCAAGAGATAAAACCACAAGCCCGCACCCTCGCCGAAGACCGGGGCATTCGGTGCGTGGTACTCGACCTCGAGGAATTGCGCGGCGGCGAAACTGACCACGACAGACTGTTCTGATGACCTATACCGCTGTCTTGTTCGACCTCGATGGGACCATCGTTGATTCCGCACCCGGAATCTTCCATTGTTTCGAGCACACGTTTCGCATGCTGCATCGTGAAGCCCCGAGCCGCGAAGTTATGCGTCCCTTCCTCGGCCCGCCACTCACGACAACCTTCGGCGACATTCTCGGGATGTCCGGCGATGAGCTCGAACGAGCAATCGCAATCTATCGCGCCGAGTATGCGGCGGGCGGTGCGATTACAGCGGACCTTTTCCCCGGTGTGATGGATGTTGTCCGCGCGGTTCGAACCGCCGGAATCCCCGTCGCATTGGCGACATCAAAGGTAGAAACCGGGGTCCGCATGGTTTTGCGGCACTTCGAGCTTGAGGACGATTTTGATGTGTTGGGGACTGCATCGGACGACGACGTTCGATCAGCGAAAGCAGACGTCGTTCGGTTCGCCCTCGATGCTCTCGACGAGGCAGGTGCCGACATTTCGTGTGTGGTTTTGGTGGGTGATCGAATACATGACGTCGAAGGTGCCGCCATCCACGGCGTTGACAGCGTGTTGGTGCAGTGGGGTTACGGAAACAAGGATGAGTGGTCGGAGGCGTCTGCGACGGTATCTACCCCTGCGGAACTTCGTCAATTCCTCGGCGTTTAGCTCGTTCGAAACGCCCGTAGTCGTGCCGAGTTGAGCACGACGAATACTGACGAGAACGCCATCGCGAGTCCCGCGACGGCCGGTCCCATGATGCCCGCGAGGGCAATAGGGATTGCGATCGCGTTGTAGCCGAACGCCCACACAAGGTTTCCGCGAATCGTTCCCAGCGTCGACCGCGACAGCCGAATAGAGTCGGCGACTCGACGAAGGTCAGTAGTCACCAGCACGATGTCGCTCGTTTCAATCGCGACGTCCGTGCCGTGACCCATTGCGATTCCCAGATCGGCTTGCGCGAGTGCCGCCGCATCATTGATTCCGTCACCGACCATCGCCACGACCTCTCCACGTTGTTGAAGGCGCGTGATGAGGTCCCGCTTGTCTGCTGGGTTCATGGCCCCATGGAACTCGTCAATGCCCACGTCGCGCGCAACCATTTCCGCGACCGCACGGTTGTCGCCCGACGCCATGACGGCGCGGATACCCAATTTCGATAATGCGCTGATTGCGTCCCTCGCACTGGGCTTAACGACGTCAATAATTGCAATGATCCCGACTACGCGATCCCCGTGCGCGACGGCGACAAGGGAACGTCCCGCCGAAGTCCACTCAAGAGCCATGTCGGCAATTGCCGTGGATACTGAATGAGAAGATTCGGAGAGCCAACCCAGTGACCCGGCTCGAACGACCGTCGTCCCCACGGTTCCCGTCACTCCGCGACCCGGTTCGGCTGCTATTCCGCGTGCAACCTCACCCATGATTCCGCGGGTGGTTGCTTCGGCGACGACAGCCCGAGCCAGCGGATGATCGGTACCCATCTCGACGCGCGCTGCATTCCCGATAATGGTGTCCGCCGAAACTCCGTCGCCGAAAACGTCGACCACCGCGGGATGTCCGGTCGTCAAGGTTCCGGTCTTGTCGA
>CAIRWJ010000070.1 GCA_903882245.1 uncultured Microbacteriaceae bacterium
GCCGGATCACCTGCCCGACGAACTCGTGGCAGATGTCGACGTCGAATCCGACGCTCGGGCGTAGCCTCGGCTCGTTCGCTCACTTTTAGGGCGGGTACGCTGAACGGGTGAAGCACTCCGAATTCGCCCTCGCCGTCGCGACCGAGTTCGGTGAGCATTTCGGCCGCACCCTCGTGCGCGACGTGGTTCTGGACGAGTTCGGGCTGTCGGCCGCCGATGCGCTCGCCGCCGGCAATGCGCCGCGCGACGTGTGGACCGCGCTGTGCCACGCGATGGATGTCCCCGAGCACCGGATTCATGGTGCCGGTCGAGGCGAGCCCAAGAAATAGCTCGCGACTTTCCGCCGCTCATCTGTTCCTGCAGACATTTCGAGCCAACCCCTCCGTTTCTGCAGACACCCTCCGCCCAAGCAACTGTTTCTGCAGACATTTCTGCATTTATGGCGGCTAGCGTCCATTTTCGCCGATTTGTCTGCAGGAACAGGAGTCGGGATTGGGTCAGGCGAGCTGTGACCGTGGTGGTTAGCAGGATGACCGGCTTGCGATCGCGCCGCCCCGCTAATCCCACTGCCCCACAAATCCCACCACCCCGCTAATCCCGCGCGACACGCCGCGATAACGAGTATCGAACAAATGTTCGAACACGAGTAGAGTCTCCCCAAGAGAACTCAATAGATCGTTATCCACGAATGGCGTCGAGCCGAGCACACGTGTCCGACCTCACACCTACCGTGGAAAGCAATCAGGACAGTTCCCGCCTTGTCCCGAAACTGCAGGCCCGGCTTCATCGGCTCGCAGGTGAAAGACAGCAGATAGGCAGCAACCCACTACATAAGGAGACACCGTGGCTACATCCACAGACCGCGATAAAGCGCTGGAAACAGCACTCGCACAGATTGACCGTCAATTCGGCAAGGGTGCAATTATGCGCCTTGGTTCGGAGGAACGCGCGAAGGTTGCCGTTATTCCGACAGGATCCATCGCCCTCGATGTCGCCCTCGGCGTCGGTGGGTTGCCCAGGGGACGCATCGTCGAAATCTACGGCCCGGAATCGTCGGGTAAGACGACCCTCACACTTCACGCCATCGCCAACGTTCAGGCGGCCGGCGGAGTCGCCGCGTTCATCGACGCGGAACACGCTCTTGACCCCGAATACGCCAAGGCGCTCGGAGTCGACATCGACCAGTTGCTCGTCTCGCAGCCCGACACGGGTGAACAGGCCCTCGAAATCGCCGACATGCTCGTGCGTTCGGGGTCCATCGACCTCGTCGTCATCGACTCGGTTGCGGCACTCGTGCCTCGCGCGGAAATCGAAGGCGAGATGGGCGACACCCACGTCGGACTGCAGGCCCGCCTCATGTCGCAGGCCCTTCGCAAGTTGACCGGTGGGTTGAACACGACCGGTACGACGATGATCTTCATCAACCAGCTGCGCGAAAAGATCGGTGTCTTCTTCGGAAGCCCCGAAACGACCGCCGGTGGAAAGGCGCTCAAGTTCTATGCGTCGGTTCGCCTCGACATCCGTCGCATCGAAACCCTCAAAGAGGGCTCGGACGCGGTCGGAAACCGCACGCGAGTCAAGGTCGTCAAGAACAAGATGGCGCCGCCCTTCAAGCAGGCGGAATTCGACATTCTGTTCGGTACCGGAATCTCGCGCGAGGGCAGCCTCCTCGACTTCGGTGTCGAGCACAACATTGTGCGCAAGTCGGGCGCCTGGTACACCTACGAGGGTGACCAGCTCGGTCAGGGCAAGGAAAACTCGCGCAAGTTCCTCATCCAGCACCCTGAGATGGCGAACGAGATCGAAACGCGAATCCTCACCGCACTCGGCATCGGCGACGCTGTGGAGGAAGTCGCCGCGACCGGAACCGATGGCGCGCCCATCGATATCTCGACGAAAGCCGCACAGCGCAACGCCGACA
>CAIRWJ010000071.1 GCA_903882245.1 uncultured Microbacteriaceae bacterium
CGATCTTCGGACTCGGCGTGACCTCTTTATCGATGTCACCCACCGCCCTCGCCGACGTGCGAGCAGAAATTTCGCGCTTCACGCTTCCCGAAGCGCGCGAACTTGCCGAGAGAGTTCTCTCGACGAGAAGTGCAGCTGATGCCAGAATTGCGGCGTCTGCTGTGCTCACCCAGTAACACATACAAAAATAGAAAAGGAGCGAGTCAATGACGACATCGTCATCAGCACGAGTAGGGATCCAGAAGTTCGGATCCTTCCTCTCGGGCATGGTTATGCCCAACATCGCGGCATTTATTGCCTGGGGCCTCATCACGGCCTTCTTCATCCCAACTGGATGGCTTCCTGCACTTGGAGCTAACCCGTTGGACGCAGATGGAAACGCACTCAACAATGGTGGACTGAACTTCCTTGCGATGGTCGGCCCCATGATCGTCTACATGCTCCCCCTCCTCATTGCTAACACTGGTGGACGTCTCGTCTACGGTGTCCGCGGTGGTGTCGTGGGTGTCATCGGAACGATGGGTGTCATCGTAGGAACCTCGATCCCCATGTTCATGGGCGCAATGATCGTTGGTCCTCTCGGTGGATGGCTCATCAAGAAGGTTGACGCAATTTGGGCTGGCAAGATTCGCGCCGGATTCGAAATGCTCGTCGACAACTTCTCGGCCGGTATCGTCGGTGCCGTTCTCGCCTTGGTTGCGTTCCTCGGAATTGCACCGTTCGTCCAGACCGTCTCTGACGCTCTCGGATCCGGCGTACAGGCACTCTACGACTCGGGCTTCGCACCGCTCCTCAGCATTCTCGTTGAGCCCGCGAAGGTCCTGTTCCTCAACAACGCGATCAACCACGGTGTTCTTACGCCGCTGGGAACCGAAGCGGCTGCCGCCAGTGGCAAGTCGTTCCTCTTCCTCGTTGAAGCGAACCCTGGCCCCGGTCTCGGTATCCTTCTTGCTTTCGCCGTGTTCGGCGTTGGCCTCTCGAAGGCATCCGCTCCTGGTGCAATCATCATCCACTTCCTCGGTGGTATTCACGAGGTGTACTTCCCGTACGTCCTCATGAAGCCGGCAATCATCGTTGCCGCCATCGCTGGTGGAGCAACTGGTGTTGCAACCAACTGGTTGTTTGGTTCGGGACTTCGCGCCCCGGCGTCACCTGGTTCGATCTTCGCGGTTCTGATTCAGACGCCGTCGGACTCGTACATCGGTGTCATCCTGTCCGTCGTTCTTTCGGCGACCGTGTCGTTCTTGATTGCGGGCATCATCGTCCGTTCGACGCGTAAGGCTGATCTTGACGCCGAAGCGGGCGACCTTGCTGCAGCTAAGGCTCAGTCGAAGGCGAACAAGGGGTAATAACAATGTCTGCTGACCTTACACACACTGTCATTTTCGCCTGTGATGCGGGAATGGGCTCCAGCGCGATGGGGGCAACCCTGCTTCGCACCAAGCTGAAGGCCGCCGGCATCACGGACGTCACCGTCATCAATAAGGCTGTTGCCGAATTGGCGTCGGACGCGGAGTTCGTGATTACTCACTCGGGGCTGACGGATCGGGCGCGCCACATGGCCCCCGACGCCGTTCACGTCACGGTGGAGAACTTCATGGCCACTCCGAAGTATGACGAGGTTGTTGAGACACTTCGGGCTCAGCGAGCGTAGGTAAGCGACAACCGGGGATTCACGCGATGAACGTATTAACTGCAGACTCGATTCGTCTTCACGGAACGGCAACAACTCGTGAAGAAGCCATCGCAGAGGTGGGGGCATTACTCGTCTCCAGCGGCGCGGTGACAAACGAATACGTCTCGACAATGTTCGCGCGTGAATCCTCGGTTTCTACCTACATGGGGAACCTGCTTGCGATTCCTCATGGAACGAACGAATCGAAGGACGACATCATTCGGTCTGCAATATCGGTCATTCGTTACGATGACGCGATCGATTGGGGAGGGAATCCCGTTCGATTTGTCATTGGTATCGCGGGAAAAGGCGACAGCCACCTCGAAGTTCTTGGAGCAATCGCGACAGTCTTCAGCGACATGTCAGCGGTGACGGAACTTCTTGAGGCCACAACTGTCGAGCACATTTTGAGCCGTCTTGGGCTCAATCTCTCATGACCGCTGTCCATTTCGGGGCAGGAAATATTGGGCGGGGATTCATCGGTCTCGCGCTGCACAGCGCAGGTCACCGAGTGATTTTCGTCGACGTCGACGATTCGTTGATTTCGTCCATTGTGGCGGCTGATTC
>CAIRWJ010000072.1 GCA_903882245.1 uncultured Microbacteriaceae bacterium
GCCGCCATAATCATGGTTCTACCGTACCTCGTGCGTTCACCTGACATTTACCGAGAATGTGCCAATTCGACACCCAGTTAACCGACTCTGAGTGAGTGAAGCTAGTCATCGTGTCCGAGTCGTTCCTGCCCCAACTCAACGGCGTAACGAATTCCGTGATTCGGGTGGCGCGACACCAGCGTGATCTCGGTCACGACGTCTCGATTGTTGCCCCGACTCGGCCCGGCCCAGAGTTTGAGGGCATCCCGGTTCACGTCGTTCCCAGCATCCCTCTCGTCAAATTTGCTGTTGGAATCCCGAGTCTCGCGCTGACGAATCTTCTTGACCGGATCGGCCCGGACATCATGCACGTCGCGAGCCCGTTCGCACTCGGTGCTCAAGCGCTTGCCTACGCTCAGCGCAACTCGATTGCGTCGGTTGCCGTGTACCAGACCGATATCGCCGGCTATCTTCACCGATACGGGATGGCCGTTGCCAAACCGATGGTTGACCGATTCGTCGTCAACACCCACAACGCAGCCACCGTGACGCTCGCACCGACACCGATCGCGCGGGATACCCTGACCGAACTGGGTGTCAAGAATCTCGCGGTGTGGGGCCGAGGTGTTGACCTCGAGGGTTTCCACCCCAATAACCGTTTTGCCGATGACGCGGTCGCTTTCCGACAGAAGCACGCTCCAAACGGCGAGCGACTCATCGGGTACGTCGGGCGGCTCGCCGCGGAAAAACAAGTTGACCGTTTCCGCGAACTCGTAGGCATCCCCAACACCCGGATTGTTCTCATTGGGGATGGGCCTGAACGCGCGCGACTCCGGTCACTGTTCCCCACCAACTCGGTGACGTTTCTGGGCAGTCTCAGCGGCCGCGAACTTCAGATTGCCTATGCGGCGATGGACGTTTTCGTTCACTTTGGCACCGAAGAAACATTTGGTCAGACAATTCAAGAGGCGCAGGCCGCCGGTGTGTCGGTCGTTGCACCTCGATCTGGCGGCCCCATCCACCTCATTGATTCCGGGGTGGACGGAATTCTGTTCGATGTCGGCGTTCCTGAGAGTCCCCGCATCGCCGTGCAACACTTGATTGACGACGCCGAACTCCGTTCTCGAATGGGCGAAGCGGGACGTCGTCGTGTACTCGGAAAGTCGTGGGAGGCGGTGAACGATGAACTCACTCACCACTATGACGTCGCTCGCGCTCGCGTCAAGCGACCTGCCCTGGCTTGACGCCAACGCGATCATCGCCCAGTTCGGTCAATTTGCGCCATACGCCGTCGCGTTCATCATCTTTATTGAGACCGCGTTTATCCTGACCTCGTTCCTCCCCGGCGACAGCCTGTTGTTCGTGCTCGGCATCACTCTGGCGGCCACCACCGATTTCCCGATCTGGCTGGCGATTCCATTAGTTATCGCCAGTGCGTTCGCAGGGAGTCAAGTGGGTTACCTGACGGGACGGGCGGTTGGGCCCGTGCTGTTCGAGCGGCGACACACATGGATCTTCAACCCCACGTTCGTTGCCAAAGCCCACGGGTACTTCGACAAATTCGGTCCGCGCGCAATCATCCTCGCTCGATTTGTTCCCATCGTCCGCGCACTCGTGCCCATGCTGGCCGGAATCTCAAAGATGGACCGACGCACATTCCTCATCAACAACATTCTCGGTGCGACAATCTGGGTGACGGGGCTCGTCGGGATTGGCTTTCTGCTGGGTGAAGTTCCGCTCGTTGCAGACCACATCGACACTGCGATATTGGTGGTCATCATTGTGACCTCACTGCCATTTCCCCTCGAACTACTGCGGGAATGGTTGACTCGCAAGCGCCCGCGTTAGTTGTTGCCGAAAAGGTCGCGCGTGTAGAGCTTGCTGCCAACTCCCGACAATTCGGGGGTCGCGCGGTTTGCGACAATGACATCAGAACGCGAGACAAAGTCGTCGAAGTCTTTGACGAGTTCGAGATCCGCAAAAGTTTCGTCGTCCAGGGTCGGTTCGAACACAATCACATCGGTGCCGTTCGCGCGAAGGCGCTCGATAATCCCGATGATGCTTGACTCGCGGAAGTTGTCACTACCCGCTTTCATGATGAGTCGGTAGACGCCTACCGTCGCTGGTTTGCGGGTGAGGATGTCCGACGCGATGAAGTCTTTACGCTGCTCGTTCGCCTCGACGACGGCGCGAATGGTGCTTTGCGGGACGTCACGGTAATTGGCGAGTAGCTGTTTGGTGTCTTTCGGCAAGCAATAACCGCCATAGCCGAAAGACGGGTTGTTGTATCCGTCACCGATTCGTGGGTCGAGGCTGACGCCGACGATCACGGCGCGAGCGTCAAGACCGCGGACGGCAGCGAACGTGTCCATTTCGTTGAA
>CAIRWJ010000073.1 GCA_903882245.1 uncultured Microbacteriaceae bacterium
CGTCGCAACAATCGAACCGATTACTCCGCCGAGCACGTCTCCGGCGCCGGCTATGGCCAACCACGGCGTCGCCAGCGACACCGACAACTCATCCCCAAATGGATTGGCGATATACGTCGTCGACCCTTTAAGGACGACGGTGGCGTTCCACTGTGAGGCGGCGAGCAGCGCATATTCAGCCGGAGCACCTTCGACTGATTCGCGGGATACCCCAAAAACTTTTGCCATCTCGCCTGCGTGCGGCGTCGCCACGATGAATCCTGAGTGCGGCAATAGGCTCAGTGCGCCGGCGTCAACAACGGTGGGTTTACCCTCATCCAGAGCACGGCGGGCTCGATTCATCGACTCTGTATCAGTATCGGACATACCGGAACCGATCACCCAGGCAGACACCGGCCCAGCTCCGAGAACCGCTTCAGGGCGGCGAACGAGAAGTGGGCTAGTTGCTTCATCGGGCCCGACATAGCGAACCATGCCAATGCCCGTCGCGAGTGCGCCATCGACTCCGAGCAACGCAGCACCGGGATAAGCCGGTGACCCCGTCGCGAGCCCAACGATGCCGCGAGAGTACTTGTGGTCGTATACCGTGGGCGCGCGATACTCCCGAGCGGCTTCGCTCTCATCAAATATCTCGACACCCATAGGACCAGCCTATTCCGCGAAGCGCTCAGCATAAACTGTCAATCAACCCAAAGGAGCCTTATGAGTACCCCCGCACTTTTTCAACCGTTGACGATTCGGGGAGTGACGTTTCGAAACCGCATCTGGCTTTCGCCTCTGTGCGAGTATTCCGCGAAGACGGACGGCGTCCCGACGGACTGGCACATGGTGCATTTGGGATCGTTCGCCATTGGGCGCGCGGGTCTGGTCATGGCCGAAGCCACCAGTATCAACGCCGTTGGTCGCATTTCTCCGCACGACGTGGGTATGTGGAATGACGAGCAGGTTACCGCCTGGAAACGTGTGACCGATTTCCTTCACTCGCAAGGCGTCGTCGCTGGAGTACAACTCGCGCACGCCGGACGTAAAGGATCGACCGCCCCGGGCTGGGGGGCTGACTACGAGGATTCAACACCAACTGACAGGGGTGGTTGGCAAACGGTCGCGCCCAGTGCCCGCGCATTCGGTTCGTATGACGTGCCTCTCGAACTGGACCACGCCGGCATTGACTCCGTCGTGGCGGACTGGGCCGCAGCAGCGAGACGGGCCATCGCCGCCGGCTTTGACGTGGTAGAGATCCACGCCGCCCACGGATATCTCCTGCACCAGTTCTTGTCCCCCATCGCCAACGATCGAACCGACGAATATGGCGGGTCTCTCGAGAACCGCGCGCGCCTCCTTCGTCGCGTCGTGGCCGCGGTTCGCGAAACCGTCGGCGAATCTGTTCCGCTCTTCGTTCGCTTCAGTGCCACCGACTGGGACGAGCGCGGAATCACCGTCGACGACGTTGCCATCGTGGCGGGCTGGATTCACGAGGACAGCGCTGACTTGGTCGACACGTCCTCGGGTGGAATCGCCCCCGGGATTCCGATTCCGACGGGACCCGGGTATCAGGTGACGTTCGCTGACACCATTCGTCGAACGGCCGAGATTCCGACCAACGCAGTAGGTCTCATCACTCTCCCCGAGCAAGCAAACGAGATTGTCGAATCAGGAAAGGCCGACGCCGTCATGTTGGGCCGTGAACTCATGCGTGACCCGCATTTCGCGCTTCGTGCATCGACGGCACTCGGCTACTCACTGCCGTACTGGCCAGATCAGTATCTTCGCGCCCAGCCCTAACGACGTCGCGTCGCGTCTTGGACTTCGCCGATGAGTTCCTCGATGATGTCCTCGAGGAACAAGAGGCCGACGGTCGAGCCACCACGGTCATAGACGCGCGCGATGTGTGAACCCGTGCGACGAAGTGTCGCCAGGGCGTCTTCGAGGTCCAGGCCGCGATACAACGACACCAATTGGCGAACGCGCTTGACGGGAATTGCCGCGTCGACCTCGTCATCGTCACGACCCAAAATGTCCTTGAGGTGGACGTAGCCGGACGGCTCACCCGCTCCATCGAGAAGGATGTACC
>CAIRWJ010000074.1 GCA_903882245.1 uncultured Microbacteriaceae bacterium
GTCACCGAAGCAGCGGTAGCACTGACGACTGCGCAGCCGCCGGGCGACTATGCGTTCAGCGAACTGTTCGGAGGTGAATGCCTTGATCCCTTCGATACACCGTGGGCCTCGACATTTACCGTGGTCGATTGTGCGACCCCGCACCCCGCACAACTCGTGTACGCCGGTGACCTCGCTGTAGATGGTCCTTACTCGTCGTACCCAGGCGACGAGGGCATCGGGAGCGCCGCGATGGCGGAATGTTCGCGCAAGGGCGTTCTCAACCTCAAGACTGCAAAGAATTACTCTGACCTGCTCGTGTCGGCCGCCTACCCCGTTTCGTCTGAGGTGTGGGATTCGGGAGACACGCGGTATTACTGTTTCGTGACTCTGTCGAGCGGTGTCCCCATCGACGGTAACCTCGCTGGCAAATTGATTACGCAGGGCGCGGAGGCAACTCCGGAACCGACCGCGACCCCTTAACGCCGAGCCTCGATTCCATTACCGCGACGGCGTCGTCGGACTGGTCCATCAAGACGACGTGGCGACCAAGCTCACGGGCGGCCGCACCAGTTGTTCCGCTTCCCGCGAACGCATCGAGGACCCAATCTCCCGGCTGACTCGACGCGGCGATCATCCGCCGCAGAATCCCGACAGGCTTTTGGGTCGCGTACCCCGTCTTTTCCTTGCCTGTCGGAGACACAATGGTGTGCCACCACACATCGGTCGGCAGTTTTCCGCGCGCCACTTTCTCGGGAGTCACCAGACCAGGCGCCATGTATGGCTCGCGATCGACCTCGGCCGAATCGAACAAGTAGGTCGCCGGGTTCTTCACGTACACCAAAATCGTGTCGTGTTTGGTCGGCCACCGTGTGGTTGACTTCGCGCCGTAGTCGTATGCCCAGATGATTTCGTTAAGAAAACTCTCGCGCCCGAACAGCGCATCCAACGCGACTTTGGCGTAGTGGGCTTCTCGATAGTCGAGGTGCAGATACAACGTCCCCGAATCGGTGAGCACGCGGTGGGCCTCGACCAGTCGGGGTTCGAGGAACTCCCAATAGTCCTCGAACGCGTCGTCGTACCCGTACAGAATCCCCTTGACCGTCTCGTAGGACGCACCGCCGAATCCAGTTCGAGCACCGCCCTCGGTTCGCACGGTTTTCATCGACTGGCGTTCTTGACGTCGACCGGTGTTGAACGGCGGGTCGAGATACACGACCTGAAATATCGCGTCCGGAAGCTGCTTCAACAGCTCGAGGTTGTCGCCCTGCACGATGTGGGTCTCGGTCATTCCCCTAAGTTAACAGAGTGACGGAAGAGGAACGCGATTCGGGGACACCCGAACTGTCCACACACGGCGTTGGCCCGTGGAGTGGGGAGTGGCCGACCGACCCAAACTTCGACCCAGCGCTCCTCGAACACGGAGACACCCGCAACGTCATCGATGAATATCGCTATTGGACGATGGACGCGATTGTCGCTGACCTCGATTCCAAACGTCACCGATTTCACGTGGCGATCGAGAATTGGCAACACGACCTCAATATTGGTTCGATTGTTCGCACCGCGAACGCGTTCCTCGCGAACACGGTCCACATTGTTGGTCGCCGGCGCTGGAACAAGCGCGGGGCTATGGTCACCGATCGCTACCAGCATGTGATTCACCACCCCACGATTGACGAGTTTCTCGAATGGGCTAGAGCCCACAACCTCACCGTCGTCGGTGTCGACAACGTCCCCGGCTCGGTGTCGATTGACGAAACCTCGCTGCCCGAGGCGTGTGTGCTGCTATTCGGCCAGGAAGGACCGGGTCTGTCTCCGGAGGCAATCGCCGCGTGCGATGTCGTCGTCGAAATCGAGCAATTTGGGTCTACTCGGTCGCTTAATGCGTCCGCCGCCGCCGCCATCATCATGCATTCCTGGATCAGAGAGCACGTAGTCGCCAAACGGTAGACTGAAAAAGTTCGCCGATCGAAGGAATCGACATGCCCGCAGTAGTCATCGTTGGAGCCCAGTGGGGTGA
>CAIRWJ010000075.1 GCA_903882245.1 uncultured Microbacteriaceae bacterium
CGACACCGGGCAGGTTGATTCCCTTGTTGTTCGAGACAGTTCCACCAACGACGACCTCGGTTCGAACTCGAACGCCATCGGTGTCGAGAACCTTGACGTTCACCTTCCCGTCATCGATGAGGAGCGTGTCCCCTGTGGCGACGTCCTGAGGCAAGCCCTTGAACGTCGTCCCGCAGATGTCTTTCGTGCCCTCAATGTCTTCCGTCGTGATGGTGAAGATGTCACCGATCGCAAGAACGTGGGGTCCGTCAGCGAATTTTCCGAGACGAATCTTGGGACCCTGAAGGTCAACGAGCACGGCAACCGGTTTGCCCAGATCTGCCGCTACCTTTTTGATGTTCGCAAAGACTTCTTCGTGAATTTCGTAGGTGCCGTGACTAAGGTTCATTCGAACGACGTCGACACCAGCCTCGATAACCGCTCGGATGGTGTCGTAACTGTTCGTTGCCGGACCCAGCGTGGCAACAATCTTTGCGCGTCTCATGGTGTCCTTTGTCGTGGTGTGTGGACTTCGTTAGAAGTGTATCGGGGCGTCGTGTGCGGTAACCGGGACGGGGAGGGTTGTGTGACCACGGAGGAACTCGTCGGCGCGAGCAGCTACCGCACGACCTTCGGCAATCGCCCACACAATCAGCGACGCTCCGCGTCCAGCATCGCCGGCAACAAAGACACCGGGGATGTTCGTGTCGTACGTGCGATTGCGGGCGACGGTTCCGCGTTCAGACAGGTCGATCTGCAATTGTTCGACGATGACATCTGATTCGATCCCCGTGTAGCCGAGAGCAAGAAGGACAATATCTGCCGGGAGTGTCTTCTCGGTGCCGACCATCGGTCGTCGCCCCCCATCGGCAAATTCTGTTTCCGCGACGACAAGACCCGCAAGCTCGCCGCGCTCGTTTCCGACAAATTCGACGGTCGACGCAAGATAGGTGCGTTCGCCGCCTTCCTCGTGTGCACTCTGAACCTCGAACAGATTTGGGTCCATTGGCCAGGGCTGATTCGTCGGGCGTTCGAGTGGTGGCTGTTTGCCGATCGCGAGAGTTGTGACACTTGTCGCGCCTTGCCGAAGAGCGGTTCCGAGACAGTCAGCGCCTGTGTCGCCGCCTCCAAGGATGATGACGTTCTTACCGCTGACATCAATGTGTCCCGCCGGGGCTTGCCCTGCAACCGCTCGGTTTGACGGAACAAGGAAATCCATCGCGAAGTGAATCCCGGACAGTTCTCGACCCTTGATAGGCAAGTCTCTCCCAACCGGCGCGCCAGTCGCCACGATGACCGCGTCATACCGCTCGTGAAGTTCTGGCCACGTGACATCAGTTCCAATCGAGACTCCGGTTCTAAATCGAGTCCCCTCATCACTCATTTGTTGAATTCTGCGGTCGATGTGATGCTTTTCCATTTTGAAATCCGGAATTCCATAGCGGAGTAGCCCTCCGACATGATCATCGCGTTCATAGACGGCAACAGTGTGACCAACTCGAGTGAGTTGTTGAGCCGCGGCGAGACCCGCCGGTCCTGAACCAACGATTGCGACGGTCTTTCCGGTCAGTCGGTCGGGTAGAACGGGGTTGATGTATCCCTTTTCCCACGCGGTATCGATTATCGCGAGTTCTGACTGTTTGATGGTGACGGCCGGCTGGTTGATGCCCAAAACGCAGGACGATTCGCACGGTGCCGGGCAAAGACGCCCTGTGAACTCGGGGAAGTTGTTCGTCGCATGGAGTCGTTCAATCGCGCCACGCCATTCGTCGCGGTACACCAGATCGTTGAATTCGGGGATGAGATTTCCCAACGGGCAGCCCTGGTGGCAGAAGGCGACGCCACAGTCCATGCATCGTCCTGCTTGGCGTTCAATCTGACCGGATTCGCGCTCGGCGTAAACTTCTTTCCAATCTCGCAAACGAATTGACACGGGCCGGCGCTCGGGGGTTTCGCGCGTTGGCGTCTTCAGGAATCCTCGGGGGTCAGCCACCGGTCACCTCCATGATTTGTGTCCACACGCCGTCGCTGTCGGGGTCTGTGCCCGCGTCGAGTGCGGCGTTTCGGATGATAGTGACCTTTCGGAAGTCGCGCGGGGTGATCGCCGTTACACGGTCACGAGTAGTTGCCCAATCGTCGAGCAGCGCCGTCGCATAGAGAGACCCAGTTTCGGTTACGTGAGTGGATAGAAGTTTATGAACGAGCTCGGCATCGTTGTCCGTCAAGGACGAAAGTTCGAGTTCGCCAGACGACATTGCCGCTTGGTTCACGAGTGCGACGTTGAGGTCGAGCACGTAGGCATTTCCGCCGCTCATTCCAGCTCCCAGATTGCGACCAGTCGAACCGAGAATCAGAGCAAAACCACCAGTCATATATTCAAGCGCGTGGTCGCCGGTGCCCTCGACAACAATCGTTGCACCTGAGTTTCGCACGCCGAATCGTTCGCCGACAACCCCGGCGATGAACATTTCACCACTCGTCGCACCGTATCCGACGACATTCCCCGCGATGATGTTGGCGTTGGACGGGAAGGTTGATTCTGGGGGTTGGCGCAGGACGATTCGACCACCACTGAGCCCTTTTCCGACGTAGTCGTTGGCATCGCCATTAAGGCGAAGTGTGGTCCCGCGCGGGACGAAAGCTCCGAGAGATTGGCCGGCCGAACCCGACAGCGAGATGTCGATGGTGTTTGGGTCGAGACCGTCTTCGCCGTGTGCCTTAGTCACATAATGACCGAGCATTGTTCCAATCGCCCGGTCGGTGTTACGAATTTCGGCGGTGAGCGAAACGGGCGTCCCGTTCGCAAGTGCTCCTGCGGCGTCACGGATAAACGTGTGGTCGATGTGCTTCTCAAGTTCGTGATCCTGTTGACTAACGTTGAAACGCGCGGCATCCTCTGCAAACACGGGACCAGCGAGCACCGTTGTGAGGTCGAGTCCTTCCGTCTTCCAATGCGAGACAGCGCGGTCCACGTCGAGAATCTCGCGGTGACCGATCGCATCAGAAAGGCTTCGGAACCCCAACGACGCGAGGATCTCGCGCACTTCTTCCGCGATGTATTCAAAAAAGGTTTCAACAAATTCGGGTTTACCGCTGAAACGTTCTCGCAAGAGCGGGTTTTGCGTCGCGACGCCGACCGGGCAGGTGTCGAGGTGGCAAACACGCATCAGGATGCACCCGCTCACAACCATGGGCGCAGTAGCGAACCCGAATTCCTCTGCTCCAAGGAGCGCAGCAATGATGACATCTCGACCCGTCTTCATCTGACCGTCGACCTGCAGCACGATTCGTCCGCGCATGTCGTTGAGCATGAGAGTTTGCTGGGCTTCCGCAAGCCCGAGTTCCCAGGGCGTACCCGCGTGTTTGAGGGACGAGAGTGGACTAGCGCCCGTACCACCGTCGTGTCCCGAGATCAAGATCACATCGGCCTTGGACTTGGCAACTCCAGCGGCAACCGTACCAACCCCCGCCTCGGATACGAGCTTCACGTGAATGCGTGCGGCGGGATTCGAACGCTTGAGATCGTAGATCAGTTGTTTGAGGTCTTCAATCGAGTAGATGTCGTGGTGGGGTGGCGGCGAGATAAGGCCGACACCAGGTGTACCCATTCGTGTCCTTGCGATCCACGGGTAGACCTTGTTCGATGGAAGCTGTCCGCCTTCACCCGGCTTCGCTCCTTGGGCCATCTTGATCTGAAGGTCGTCGGCGTGGGTGAGATACATGCTTGTCACGCCAAAACGCCCGCTGGCGACCTGTTTGATCGCGCTTCGACGTTCGGGGTCCAACAGACGTTCGACGGATTCACCGCCCTCTCCTGTGTTGGAACGAGCGCCAAGCCGATTCATTGCGATAGCCAGCGTCTCGTGCATTTCTTGGGAGATCGCTCCGTAGGACATCGCACCCGTCGAGAATCGCCGAATAATGTCGTGCGCTGATTCGACCTCATCGAGCGGAACGGGGTCGCGCTCGCCTGCGAACCGGAAAAGCCCACGAAGTGTCATCAGCCGCTCGGCTTGTTCATCCACTGCTCTCGTGTAGTCACGGAAAACGTCGTAACGCTTCTCTCGTGTGGCGTGTTGCAACTTGAACACGGTTTCCGGATTGAACAAGTGTGGCGGCCCCTCGCGGCGCCATGAATACTCTCCGCCTACAGGGAGAACTTCGTGGAAGGTCGACGGGTTACCGTAGGCCAACGCGTGCCGTTGACGTGTCTCTTCCGCGATGATGTCCATCGTCACTCCACCGAGAATGCTGGTCACTCCGGTGAAATAGCGATCAACGACATCAGTGCTGAGCCCAATGGCCTCGAAAGCTTGTGCGCCAGCGTATGACGCGACGGTGGAGATGCCCATTTTGGACATAGTTTTGAGAAGTCCTTTGCCCAACGCATAAATGATGTTGGCGACAGCCTCTTCGGGCGTGATTTCGGGGATGCGACCTGTGCGAACCAACAACTCTGCGGTTTCCATCGCGAGGTAAGGATTAATCGCCGACGCACCAAACCCGACCAGTGTCGCAACGTGATGTACCTCTCGGACGTCTCCCGCCTCAACAATCAGGGACGACTGCATGCGTCGACCGGTTCGAATCAGGTGGTGGTGAATTGCCGACAACATCAAAAGCGATGGAATTGGGGCGAAGTCTTTATCAGAGTCACGGTCACTGAGTACGACAAACATTGCGCCATTATCGAGCGCTGAATCGACCTCCCTGCACATCTGGTCGAGTCGTTGTTCCATGGCCTTGGCGCCCTCGTCGATTCGATACAAGCCCGAAATGGTGTGGGTGACCGGCCGACCGTCCTGCTGAAGATGAATGACCTTTGCTAGCTCGTCGTTGTCGATTACGGGGAACGTTAACGACACTTGGCGGGCGTGCTCTGGTGTCGCGGCCAACAAGTTTCTTTCCGGGCCCAACCCCACCTGGAGCGATGTCACAATCTCTTCACGAATCGAGTCAAGTGGCGGATTGGTCACCTGTGCGAATTGTTGAGCAAAGTAGTCGAACAAGAGACGCGGGCGATCCGACAGCACGGCGAGTGGTGAGTCGCTTCCCATCGCACCGAGAGGTTCAGCACCTGATTGCGCCATGGGCATAATCAGTACTCGAACCTCTTCCTCCGTGTAGCCAAAGGTCTTCTGGCGTCGTTGCACTGATGGAGCGGTGTGGATGATGTGTTCGCGCCACGGGAGTTCCTCGAGTGCGATCGCATTTTCGCTGACCCACTGTCCCCATGGTCCACTTGTCGCGATGGAGTCCTTGATTTCATCGTCTTCGATGATGCGACCGTTCACGGTGTCCACGAGGAACATGCGCCCAGGTTGGAGCCGGCCTTTGCGGACCACTTTCCGAGGATCAACGTCGTAGACACCGATCTCCGAGGCCATGACGACAAGGCCGCGTCGGTAACGAGGAATCGACC
>CAIRWJ010000076.1 GCA_903882245.1 uncultured Microbacteriaceae bacterium
ACATGATTATTGAGCCGACCCAACTAAAGACGGCGCGCGATCGACTCGCCCGTGTTCAAGGTCAAATTGGCGGAATCGTGCGGATGATCGATGAGGGTCGCGACTGTAACGAAATACTGCACCAACTTTCTGCGGCGAGCACCGCACTGAGTCGCGCCGGATTCACCATCATCGCAACGGGAATGGCGAATTGCGCCACCGAGCCATCTGACAGCGAAAGTCGCGCGGCGCTTGAAAAAGCGTTCATGTCCCTTGCGTAAAGTGAACGAATCATGAAAGTAGTCATCGTAGGAGGCGTTGCCGGCGGGATGTCGGCCGCCACGCGACTGCGCCGACTCGACGAAAACGCTGACATCACTGTCTATGAGGCTGGTCCGGATGTGTCCTTTGCAAACTGCGGGCTGCCATATTTCATCGGCGGTGTAATCGGAAAACGGGAAAGCCTGCTGTTGCAGACTCCCGAAAGCCTTGCGGCTCGATTCAATCTCGACGTTCGCGTGAACTCGCGAGTGCTGTCCATAGATCGGGCGGCGCGAACGGTGACCGTGCGGAATTCCGAGACCGATGAGACCTTTACCGATTCCTACGATTCGCTCATTTTGTCTCCGGGTGCGGCTCCCCGACAATTGGTGATTCCGGGATGGGATCGCGCGCTGACCCTGCGAAGCCTCCCCGACGCCGACCGAATCGTTGCCGCAATCGGGGGTGCCCCCAAACACATCGTCATCCTCGGAGCCGGCTTTATTGGTGTTGAGGTCGCTGAAAACTTGCGCCACCGCGGACATTCGGTGTCAATAGTCCAGTCGGGGCCGAGCATCCTTTCCCCGTTCGATCCCGAAATGATTGAGCAGTTCCATGTGAATCTGGAACGTCACGGCATCCAAATCCTTGTCAACACGACTGCGACCGAGATTACGGAATACGCGGTTGAACTCTCCGACGGGACCCGACTCACCGCGGATGTGGTCATTTCGTCTGTTGGCGTAACTCCCGATCACGCGTTGGCGGTCGAGGCGGGGCTTCGCATCGGTGCCGCCGGTGGAATCTGGGTTGACAACCAGCAACGCACGAGTGATCCCGCAATCTACGCGGTCGGCGATGCGGCGGAAAAGCAGTCAGCCTTCACCGATGAAGATCAGATGGTGTGGTTGGCCAATCTTGCGAACCGCCACGGTCGACTCGTCGCCGATGTCGTTGCGGGGCTCGACGTGACGGCTCGGCCTTCTGTCACTACGGGAATTGTCGGGGCGTTTGGAATGGCGGCCGCGATTACCGGTTTGAGCGAGAAGGCCGCCCGCCGAGCAGGCATCGTTCACCAGGTGATGCATTTGCATCCAAGCTCGCACGCGGGCTATTACCCCGGCGCCGAGACGATGTCGCTCAAGGTAGTTTTCGCTCCCGACACGGGCGCGATTCTTGGTGCACAGGCGGTCGGAAACGACGGTGCGGACAAGCGAATCGACGTGATTGCCACTGCAATTTACGGCCGGCTCACGGTGTCAGACCTCATGAATCTCGAACTTGCGTATGCACCTCAGTTCGCGTCGGCGAAAGATGCGATCAACCAGGCAGGATACGTCGGTGACAACATCATGGAGGGGCGCACCCCGACCGTTCAGTGGCACGAGCTCGAGGAACGTCGTGCCGCGGGCGCCGTTCTCATCGACGTCAGAACGGCTGATGAAAATCAGGCCGGTGCCATACCTGGCTCGCTTCTGATTCCCGTCGACGACCTGAGAAACCGCCTCGAAGAGATTCCGGCTAAGGACGTCATCGTCCACTGCAAGGTCGGACAGCGCGGTCACACCGCAACTCAACTTCTTCGTTCCCACGGCATCAGGGCGTCCAACCTCGATGGTGGATACCTGACCTGGCGCGCGGGGATGGATTCGATTGTCCGATCGAACTCTGTTTCACCATTCACCAACAACTAAGGAGAAACCATGTGCCAGAAAGTGACATGCAGCGACTGCGGAAAGCCCACGTGGGACGGCTGCGGACAGCACATTGAGCAGGCCCTCGCCGATGTCAAGCCCGGCGACCGCTGCACGTGTAAGTAACTCCAAACTCGAGTTTCACCGTGTGGCAGTGGCGAGGGCGGTTTTTCTTTGTAGACATAGGGTCCATCACATCCGCGGGTGCAATCTCAGGTTTACCTGTTAGCATGGTGCAGTCGGCTCAGGACAGGCAGAAATTATTCTGCAAATTTGTGTGGTTTGTATAGGTTCCGAGTCGGGTTGACAACATCCTGTTGGCAATGGTCCCCACTCGTGAATCGAACCCGGTCACTGATAGCTCGGTTTCGTGCGGCACTGCTGTGTGCCGCCATGGGTATTTACAAGCCAGAAAGCATTCTGATGCCCAGCAACACCCCTCCCGCGGAACGCCGCGGAAAGAACTTCGTTCCGCGCGACGCCGCTGCGAAGAAAAAGAGCCGTTTCGGCCGCCCCGATGGTCCGGCAGGCGCGAGCCGCCCGGTCCGCGGCGCCCGCGACGACCGACCCGTTCGTGACGCTCGTCCGGCACGTGACGACCGATATGCCGGTGGATCACGCCCCGCGCGCGACGACCGTCCGGTTCGTGACGACCGTCCGGTTCGTGACGACCGCGGCGCACGCCCCGTTCGTGATGACCGCGCTCCTCGTGCAGATCGTACCGACCGTGCGCCTCGAAACGAATATGCGTTCCGCGATGGTCGTCCGGTTCGTGAAGGCCGCCACGTGGATGCGAAGAGCAAGTTCGACCGTCCCGTTCGGTCGACCCGAGATGAACGACGTGACGTACGTCCCGCTCGTGATGATCGACCGGCTCGTGATGACCGTCCAGCTCGTGATGACCGTCCCGCTCGTGATGACCGGTTTGCTGGTGGCTCACGCCCAGCGCGTGACGACCGTGCACCGCGCACGGATCGCAACGACCGGCCGTTCCGTCCCGCTCGTGACGATCGTCCGGCACGTGACGACCGGTATTCGCGTGATGACCGCCGTCCTGCACGTGACGACCGCGCCCCTCGCACCGATCGCTTCTCGCGTGATGACCGGCCGGCACGAGACGACCGTCCCGCCCGCCGCGATTCCGACTTCTACCCCTCGCGCGACGAGAAGGCGTTCTACGAGCCCGGCGAAGACGTCGTCCTCGAGCGTCTTCAGGCGATGGCCACCACGGCCGACGACGTCGATGGTGTGACGTTCGGCGATCTCGGCCTGGGACGCAATATTGAATCGGCTCTGTTGGAACTCGGTGCAACCGCCCCGTTCCCCATTCAGGCCGCAACCATTCCCGACGTGCTCGCTGGTCGTGACGTTCTCGGGCGTGGTCGGACCGGTTCAGGCAAGACCATCGCCTTTGCCGCACCGATTGTTGAACTCTTGATGGCGAACGGTGGCGGAAAAAAGCGCAGCCAGGGTCGTTCGCCTCGCGCACTCATCCTCGCTCCGACTCGTGAACTCGCGATGCAGATTAACCGCACCGTGATGCCTATTGCAAAGTCTGTTGGTCTCTTCACGACGACCATCGTCGGTGGGGTTCCTCAGGGTTCGCAGGTCATGAGCCTCCGTCGTGGTGTGGATATTGTCATTGCCACGCCCGGTCGTCTCGAAGACCTGGCGCGTCAGCGTCACATCGACCTGTCGCAGATCCAGATCACGGTTCTTGACGAGGCCGACCACATGTGCGATCTCGGATTCCTCGAGCCGGTTCAGCGAATCCTTCGCGACACCGCAGAGGGCGGACAGCGCTTGTTGTTCTCGGCAACACTCGATAAGGGTGTCGCCTCGATCATCGACGAGTTCCTTCCCGAGCCTGCGATTCACGAGGTCGCTGGTGAAGACCAGTCCTCGTCGACCATCGATCACCGCGTGTTCATCATTGATCACCGCGACAAGATTCCTCTCATTGAAAAACTAGTTCGACGCGATGGCAAGACTCTCGTGTTTACGCGCACCCGCGCGTATGCCGAGCAGCTCGCCGACGAACTCGAGGACGCCGGAATCCCGGCGACCAGCCTTCACGGTGACCTCAACCAGTCGCGTCGTACTCGCAATCTCGAGCGCCTCACGACGGGCCGTGTCAATGTGCTCGTCGCGACCGACGTTGCAGCGCGTGGAATCCACGTCGACGACATCGACTTGGTCATCCAGGCGGATGCCCCTGACGAGTACAAGACCTACCTGCACCGCTCGGGTCGTACCGGTCGTGCCGGCAAGACCGGAACGGTTGTCACACTGATCCCCAAGCAGCGCCAGCGCCGCATGACGGACCTGCTCAACCGCGCTGAGATTCAGGCAGTCATGGTCCCGACCCGCGTCGGAGACCCGCACCTCGACAACCTCGTCTAGCGACAATCTCAATGCCCACTCGGCTCTGCACTCGCGTGCAGAAGTTAGAGTGGGTATTGTGCTTCGCCGACTAACCGAAATCTCTCGTCCCGTTCTGTGGGTCAACACGATCGGCACGACGGTCGTGGGCATGTGGTTGGCAGGGTACCTCTGGACCTGGGAGATCCTGCCGATCCTCGTTTGGGTGACCCTGCCGTTCAATCTGCTGATTTACGGCATCAACGACATTTATGATCAGGACACCGACGCGGAGAACGACCGCAAGGGGGGCTTTGGCGGGGCCAAGATCAAACCCTCCGAGGTGCGGATGATCAATTGGGGCGTCATCCTCCTCAATGTCCCATTCCTCGTTTATTTCGCAATCACGGTTCCGTTAGCCGCGTTCCTATGGATGCTCGCCTATTCGTTCTCGTTCTGGCAGTATTCGTCCACGCCACTCCGATTCAAGGCACGACCCGTCTGGGACTCTGTCAGCAACGCTGATTACGCTTTCCCGCTCGCGTTTGTGCCCCTCGCACTTGGAGTCGAGCCGATGTGGCCGGCGGTCATCGGGCTCATGGCGTGGAGCATGGCGAAGCACGTCTATGACGCCATTCAGGACATCGACGAGGACGCGGCGGCGGGAATCGTCACCACCGCGGTCAAGTTCGGGGTCAAGGGTTCGTTGGTGTGGTCTGGTGCGTGGTGGATCGTCTCGACCGTTGCGTTTGCGATGGTGAACCCTCCGGTCGCAATCGTCTCCGGGGTCATCTCGGGATGGCTCCTCGTCGCGAACTGGCGAACCCCGACCAGCCTCGAAGCAAAGCGCTTGTACAAGTTTTCGGTTGCGTTCCCCTATGTCGCGGGGGCGGTCGCCGGCGTTCAATTGGTGACGGGCATCACGCTCGGGCTATACCCGTGACACCTCGCCGCGTCGTCGTCATTGGGGCGGGACTCGGGGGCCTGTCCTCGGCCGCGCTCCTTGCACGCGCAGGTCACGACGTCACGGTCATCGACAAGAACGACTGGATTGGTGGCAAAAGTCGTCGCATTGAGGTCGCCGGTCAACGCATCGACACCGGGCCATCACTGATTACCTTTCCCGCCGCACTCGAGAAATTCCTCGACCGATTTGACGAGCTCGGTCCAGCCGGTGCGCCGACTTCTCGTGAGATTGCACCGCTCGTCCTTGAACGACTTCCCGAGGTCGGACGATATTACTTCCGCGGCGATGTCGCCAATCTGCCCGTCGAAGCGGGGCACGCGTGGCGAGAGCCGTGGGACCGCTTCGAGGCGGAACACGGTCCACTCGGGCGTCACATCACCGCGATGTTGACGAACGACCCGTGGGATCCTGCGATTTATCCGGCGGCCGCCGCGCTATTCAGCCACTACGGCACCCGGCTCAACACCGACCGATATCTTGATGGCCTCGACTGGATGCCCGAAAACTTGCGCGAAGTCATCTCGATTCACACTCTTAACGCGGGAGTATCCCCGGCCAAAACTCTCGCTCTGTTCGCGACGATGCCCGCCGTCATGTCGACGGACGGTGTTTGGGTGCCGACGGGCGGAGTCAACGAGATCCCGCAGACCATCGCCACGCTTGCGACCAAATCGGGGGCCACCATTCGACTCGGTGAACCCGTCGTCTCGGTGTCGCGAGGGAAGGTCGTCACAGCGTCCGCGGAATACGACGCGGATGTTGTTGTCAGCGGGCTCGA
>CAIRWJ010000077.1 GCA_903882245.1 uncultured Microbacteriaceae bacterium
GAAATCAGCTCGCCGCCCGGTGGACAGTGAACCTGCATCATCGTCGTGGTTGACGCGTGCAGAACCAGCAGTGTACGACGCGAGCGCGGATTCGAGACTCATTGCGTGCTCGAGATGCAGCGGGATGGGGTTGAAGTCTGGGTCCCGATTGTCCAGTACGCGATGGACAGCGACATGCATTGCCTTCCACGGATCGGGTGTGGACACTGGCCAATCAGACCCCGACGCAAGGAAAGCACCAGCGTAAGCCAGATCGCCGAAAGGATACTGCCATCCGTATCGCTCGTCCCCGAGCGCGGGCAGATTGAGGTCGCGCATTTGCGGTTCGTTCGTTGCCCACAAGGTTTGAATGTTCGCCGTGACGTCGAGCGATGCAAATCGAACAATGTCGCGCGGATTGACGATCTGGATGTGGGCGAGATGGTGACGATTGTCACTCGCTCCATTCACCGTCCACGCCTGTTCGATGGCATCCAAGGATTCCGTGACTGCGCGGTCACCGATTGCGTGAATGTGAACCTGCCAATTGTCGGAATCGAGGGCGGTGACGACGTCATTCAGCTGGCCCGCATTCAGGAAGGAAATCCCGCGGTGATCGCCCGTGCAGCGACAACCCGTTGCCCGATAGGGATCGGACATCGCTGCCGTGTGGTTCTCGGGGATTCCGTCCTGCATGATTTTTATGCTCGTCGCGCGAAAGAGCGGATGTGTGTGTGCCGCTCGCTTGTCGCGTAACTCGTCCAACTGTTCGAGTCCACGACCGCGGTCCCACCAGAGGGCCGCGACGACCCGCGAGAGGAGGTCGCCATTCTCTGCGGCGCGTTGATAAATATGTCTCGTGTCCGTGTGACCGCCGTAGTTCCCGACGATGGCGTCTTGCCAACCCGTGACACCGAACGAATGGAGGTAACGCTGTGCATCGAGCAGCGCTCGATATTTGTCCTCATCGGTATCGACCGGAATCAAACGTTTGACGAGTTCGCTTGCCCCTTCGTGCAATGTCCCTGTGGGGTTGCCGTCGGCATCGCGTTCGATTCGGCCATCGGCCGGATCCGGGGTATCGCGGGTAATCCCAGCCCGGGCGAGGGCAACGGAATTCACCCACGTCCCGTGGTGGTCGCGATTCGGTAAATACACTGGTCGGTCCGGAACCACTCGGTCAAGATCCGATGCGAGCGGTGTGCCCCCGGGGAACGTTGCCATCTGCCATCCTCCGCCAAGAATCCACTCCTCGTGCGGATTCGACGCCGCATGGTTTCCAATGGCGATGAGCAGACCGTCGAGGGTCGTGATTCCCGCCAAATTGCATCGAGCGTGTTCAAGACCGCCCTCGATTGGATGGACGTGAGCGTCGATGAAACCCGGAGTGAGCAGCCCGCCTGCCGCGTCAATAATTCGAGTTGTCGCCGATGCGGCATCTCGCAATTCATCCCCGCCGACCGCGACAATTCGACCGTTCGCAACCCCCATCGCCGATAGCTCTGGTCGAAGCGTTGTTCCATCGAAGACGACAGCGCTGTGAACGAGAAGGTCGAAAACCACCGGGGACGACCGCAATCTAGGAGTTTTTTTCGCGGCGGATCGTATCGACAATCTTGACTGCGTAGAAGACCGTCCCCGCGATTACCGCCACCGCGGTGACACGAAAGGCGATGTTAAGCCCTGAAATCGTCGAGCTGAACGGTGACTCCGCAAATTGACTGTCGGACGCGAGCGGGTCGTACGCGTAGACGAGAAGTGAGACTGTCGCGATGCTACAAACGATGGCGGCGGTCAGAGAAATCCAGGTCAGTTTCGGGATAGCAACTCGGCCGACGAGACGGGCGGCCACGGTGAGCAATAAAACTATCAGGACGGCAATGCCACCTTGAAGTGCATCCACCCAACCCCTGAGGCTGAACAAAATGGCGATTATTTGAATTACCAACGCGATGGTGAGGCGAAGTCTCATGGTGTCCCTTCCGACACCACCAGTATTGCGCGAAATCGCTCTTCCCTCATAGGGAAATGGACCCGAGTGCGGTGAGCCCAGGGAAGACCGCCATGACGACGGTCACGGGAAGAATGGCGAAGATGAGCGGAAACATCATGAGTGTCTCTTTGGCGCTTGCGGATTCGAGCAGTCGACGGCCGGCAGCCTGCTGTTCGTCCTCGGCAAGCGAGCGAATGATCTCGGTGAGGGGCGTCCCGTATTGTCGCGC
>CAIRWJ010000078.1 GCA_903882245.1 uncultured Microbacteriaceae bacterium
AAGCAGCTCGGCTCGGCCGGGCACGCGCTGTCGCGCTAGGACACCCGTCCACCGAGGGGGCGATCGCTGTCACCACGGAGTTCTTTCGGCAAGGAAAACATGAGGTCTTCCGTCGCGGTCGTCACCGTCTCGATGTGCGCGAACCCAGCCGCGCGAATATCCGCAAGCAACTCGTCAACGAGGTATTCGGGAACGCTCGCCCCTGAC
The DNA here is from genome assembly GCA_903882245.1 of uncultured Microbacteriaceae bacterium. Classification (GTDB taxonomy): domain Bacteria; phylum Actinomycetota; class Actinomycetes; order Actinomycetales; family Microbacteriaceae; genus MWH-TA3. The sequence continues at coordinate 208 of CAIRWJ010000078.1, forward strand.
GAGATACCCATCGTCGAGACGCCCTCGAGCCACTCTTGCTTGACCTCGCTCGCATAATCGACGCGGTACGCCGCGCGTGCACCGGCCTCTAGGGCAACCTCAACGAGGCGAACCGAATTCGAGGAGTTTGATGATCCAACCACGAGAACGAGGTCGCAGTCGGGCGCGATTTTCTTGATCGCGACCTGGCGGTTCTGGGTCGCATAACAAATGTCGTCACTCGGCGGATCCTGAAGATGCGGGAATCGTGCGCGCAGGCGTCGAACAGTCTCCATCGTCTCGTCGACAGACAGTGTCGTCTGCGAGAGCCAAATCAGATTCTCGTTGTCGGGGACCTCGATGATGTCGGCTTCCTCGGGGTTATTGACGAGTGTCGACTGGTCGGGCGCGTGGCCCATCGTTCCTTCGACCTCTTCGTGACCTTCGTGGCCGACGAGCAAAATGTGAAAACCCGTTCGCGAAAATCGCTCCGCTTCGCGGTGAACCTTGGTGACAAGCGGGCAGGTCGCATCGATGGCCATGAGATTGCGGTCGAACGCATCGCTCTTGACCTTCGGAGAGACGCCGTGAGCGCTGAACACCAAGTGCGAACCGTGAGGAACCTCGTCGACCTCGTTAACGAAAATGGCTCCGCGTTCGGTCAGCGAGGCGACAACCTCGACGTTATGAACAATTTCCTTGCGCACGTAAACCGGTGCGCCGAATTGGTCGAGTGCTTTTTCGACCGCAACAACTGCGCGGTCTACCCCTGCGCAGTAGCCGCGAGGCGCGGCGAGTAGGACCTTTTTGGGCGCGTCAGTGGGAACCTCAACCAGCGGGGTATCGCGGACGGGATGAGCCTCGCGCAACTGAATGTTGATTTTGCCGTTCGTCACTGTGCTCACGACTACAGTCTATGTTTCAGATGAGGGCTGCGAGGTCAGCAATCGACCGCCACTCGACCTTCCCGTCGGGCCCGGTTGCAAGGAGAATGAAATCTGTTCCCTCGCGGGGGTCTGGGACATGCAACCTCACCACGCTCTCGCCGTTTTCCCACTCGACAATCAACCCGTTTTCATCGGAATCCCAGTGATAGGTTCCATCGAATGCGGCGTGAGATGCGCGCAATCCGGCCAGATTTAGGGTCGCTTTCGTGAGCGGTTCACCCAACGCCGCCTCGACGTCCGTGCGCTCACCGATCAGCGCGGACATCGTAAACACGACGGGTAGGTCGGTGAGCATCGCGATGATGCGATCCATGAAATCGTCGCCGTGATCGGTGCTCGGCATTGCGTCGAGCACGATTGGCTCGTCGTCGAAACCCGTCTCGGGAGTCATCACCACGAGGTCACGCAGGTGAAGGGGAATCATCCCCGCCGCGTTGTCGAGAGCGCCAAGGTCGTCATAAACATAGGTAACGGGGCGCATCAAATTCCTTTCCGCGAGAAGGTTCCACAGTACCGTCCGCCGTCAGCGGTGACGGGTACGGTTAAACCATGACGGACGCTCCCGACGACATCGCGCCACTGTCGGTGAGTGTCGCGTCGCGAGTCGCTCGCGACAAGATCGCCGCATGGAAGTCGTTCTGGCTCGAGGGCGAAATCGCCGAGTGGAAACCCTGGCAGCAGATCGTGTTCTTTACCGTGAAAGACGAAACGGCCCGAATTGATTGCAAGATCGATGGCTCGA
>CAIRWJ010000079.1 GCA_903882245.1 uncultured Microbacteriaceae bacterium
GACCAGTTACCGATGCGACTGAGATGATTCGCCCATGACCGCTCGCGCGGAGGGCGGGAAGAGCGGCTTTGCTCACCAAGAACGCCGTCGTCAGATTTCGAGTGAGAGACGCATCCCACTCGGCTCGTGTCATATCGGCGACAGAACCCGTCTCGCCCGAGGCCTCCATCGGCTTCGCAACGCTTGTCATCCCCGCGTTGTTGACCACGATGTCGATTCGTCCCAGCGCTGACACGACTCGCTCAATAAGTTGGTCGACCTCGGCATCGACGGTGAGGTCCGCTGACGACGCGAACGCCGTGATTCCCTCGGCCCGAAGTTCCGCCTCTCGGTCGGCGACACGGTCGCTTGCCCCCGTCACATAAACAGAAGCGCCCATCCGTCCGAGAAACCGAGCGGTGGCGAAGCCGATTCCTGTCGGGGATCCCGCACCGGTTACAAGGGCGACTCGGCCGTCGAGCCGGAACACACTGTCGGTTGCCATAGTTCCACCGTAGCCCCGCACCCGCCGATTAGTGCGGGCGGCCGCCGTTCATGAGCGACATCGAGATGGAGAGCATCGCGCGGTGAAGACGAGTGACCAATTCCCCCTGGCGAATGCCGAGGTCCTGGGAGACGTCGGACATCGTGCGCTTTTCAATGAGCAGACCGCGTGCGACGGATTGGAGGGCGTCGGGCAACTCGGCCACGGCCTTTTCCAGTTGCTCTGCCGGGATTTTCGACAGGTCTGGCTCGTCTCCGTCAAATGAGACGTCAAGGTCAAAAAAGTTAGCCATATCGAACCCTTTCTTTAGACAAAGTTAGCGCGGTAGCTCTGCACAATCGACCGCATGCCGATTCCGCATACGCCGACCATCGTTCCCGATCGGTAGTACCCGAAAACGCAGTCACCGGTGATGTCTCCATCGATTAGTTTCACGTCGTCGGCGAGCGCCAGCACCCCGTAAGCGAGCAGGTGGTTGTCGTACTGGTCGGTCCAGAACGACGGGATGGGACGGAACTCGCCCTGTGCTTGTTCCGTGAAAACCTGAGCGACACGTTTCGCCGTTTCGGTCGGGATGTTCCAGTGTTCAATCTGACGAGCATCGTCGTCATAGGCGGGGTTCGGGAAACGCGCGACGTCGCCAACGACAAACACGTCGTCCCACGCCACGCCACTCTGCCGAAGCGCACGAAGGTCATTGGTGGCAAGGACGCCGGCGGACAGGTCGAGGTCATTGCCCTCAAGCCATTCCGTGTTCTCGTGGGAGCCAATCGCTTCAACAAGGACATCGCAGGGCAGGGTAGTTCCGTCATCGAGAACGACGCCTTCGACCGAGGATTCGCCGACGAGGTCAACCACCGCCGTTTTCAGCCGGAAAACGACACCCTTCGCTTCGTGGCGGCGCTGCATCTCGGCGGCGAGTTCCGTCCCCAACGAGCGTTGCATCGGGTGGATTCCGGGGGCGACGACAGTGACGTCGCAGCCGAGAGTGCGGGCCGTCGCGGCAACCTCACAGCCGATGAATCCCGCACCGACGATGACGACACGTGCCCCGGGCGTGAGGTCAGCGCGAAGAGCGATGGCGTCGTCGAGCGTTCGCACCGCGTGACGACCTCGCAACTCGCCGTTCGCAACACTCAACCGGCGAGGTCGCAACCCCGTCGCAATGACGAGCGCCGAATAGGGGTGAACGTCACCGTTCGCAACGGTCACCAGGTTGTGGTCTAGATCGGCGGATTGCACTCGGGTAC
>CAIRWJ010000080.1 GCA_903882245.1 uncultured Microbacteriaceae bacterium
CGTCGATGTCATCGGGGAGCCTGAGTGTGGTTGCCATACAATAATGGTACCACGATGGTATCAACTTGTCGAGAGCTCACTCAAATTTCTCACCGCCAGCGGTGTAATAGACTGGGGGCAACCGTGCATCGAAAGGTTTAGTCGTGGAAAAAATCAAGGTCGCCGGAGTCGTCGTCGACCTCGATGGCGACGAAATGACTCGAATCATTTGGCAGTTCATCAAGGACCGCCTAATTCACCCCTACCTCGACCTAACTCTCGAGTACTACGACCTTTCAATCCAGAAGCGTGACGAGACGGATGACCAGATCACCATCGACTCCGCCCACGCAATCCTCAAGCACGGCGTCGGTGTCAAGTGCGCGACGATCACGCCGGACGAAGCGCGCGTTGAGGAATTCAAGCTCAAGAAGATGTGGAAGAGCCCGAACGGCACGATTCGCAACATTCTGGGAGGTGTTATTTTCCGCGAGCCAATCATCATCTCGAATATCCCTCGACTTGTCCCTGGCTGGAACAAACCCATCATCGTTGGCCGCCACGCGTTCGGTGACCAGTACCGCGCGACAGATTTCACCTTCGACCGCCCGGGAACGCTCTCGATTTCGTTCACTCCAGCCGATGGCACCGAACCCCAATCGTTCGAGGTCTTTCAGGCTCCTAGCGCCGGTGTCGCCATGGCGATGTACAACCTCGATGACTCGATTCGTGATTTTGCGCGCGCCTCGCTCAATTACGGTTTGACGCGCAACTACCCCGTTTATCTGTCGACCAAGAACACCATCCTCAAGGCCTACGACGGTCGTTTCAAGGACATATTCCAGGAAATCTTTGACGCGGAATTCGCCGAGAAGTTTGCCGCCGCCGGCATCACATACGAACACCGCCTCATCGACGACATGGTCGCGAGCGCGATGAAGTGGGAGGGCGGCTACGTCTGGGCAACCAAGAATTACGACGGGGATGTCCAATCGGACACTGTCGCTCAGGGTTTCGGTTCGCTCGGCCTCATGACGTCGGTCCTGACCACGCCCGACGGAAAAGTCGTTGAAGCGGAAGCGGCCCACGGAACGGTGACGCGCCACTATCGCGATCACCAACAGGGCAAGCCGACCTCAACGAACCCGATTGCATCGATTTACGCGTGGACCCGTGGCCTTCAGCACCGCGGAAAATTGGACGGCAACCAGGCCCTCATCGATTTTGCGGTGACTCTCGAAGAAGTAGTCATTTCGTCGGTCGAGGCCGGCCACATGACGAAGGACCTTGCGTCGCTCGTCGGTCCCGACCAGAAGTGGGAAACGACCGAGGAGTTCCTCGCGACCCTGGACGCCAACCTCCAGAAGCGACTCGCTTAGAAACCTCGGGCGCCCCACTCGCCGCGTTTGCGGCTGGGCGATAAGTCCTAGGCTGTCAAGAGTATGAGCACTAATTCCACATCGACCGACCGCTTCCCGTGGGCGGCCATGACGGCTATCGGTTTCACGGTTTTCGCTACGGTGACCTCCGAATTTTTGCCGACGGGCATGTTGCCGTCGATGTCGGCTGACCTCAACGTCAGCACCTCGCAGATCGGATTTCTCGTATCAGTGTGGGCGGCGACCGTCGTTCTCACTGCCATCCCCATGTCGTTGACCACTCGCCGCTTCAGCCGCAAGTCATTGTTGATTGTGTCAGTGGGGTTGTTCACCGTGTCAAATGTCATGGCTTCGCTCGCTCCCAACTACGACGTGCTGTTCGCTTCCCGCATTATCGGAGGTCTTGGCAACGGAATGTTCTGGATGATTGCGACGGGCTACGTGACCACGATGTTGCCCGCTCAATGGCGTTCGCGAGGTTTCTTGTTCATCTCGGCCGGGGCGAATCTCGCGTTCATCGCGGGTTTGCCGCTCGGCTCGGCACTTGCGGCAATCTCCGACTGGCGCGCCGGGTTCCTCATCATGACGGCTCTGACGATCGGTGCAAGCGTCGGTCTGTACTTCCTGTTGATTCCTGTCCCCAATCCCCACACCGAGAATCCCAGCGAAGTGCACTCGGTCATCCGCGACCGCTCCTTCCGAATGGTGTTGCTCGGCGTTTCGGGTGTCTTCCTCGTCGTTGGCGGGGGAAACATGTTCTACCCGTACATCGCCCCGTTCCTCATTGAGGTTGCCCACTTCACGCCGTTGACCGTTGCCGTTCCCCTCGCGGCCTATGGCGTCGGTGGCACAATCGGAATCGTCGTCGCCGAACGACTGGGGCGCCGGCCCGAAAACCTTTCCCGCAACATCTCTATTTCGATCCTGTACATGGCGTCGATGATGATACTTCTCAACCTTGTCGCGGGGTCGCCCGTCGCCGCAATCGTGGCCTGCGCGCTGTGGAGCCTCGGTTTTGCGGTGACCGAGCCGCTGTTTGGGCA
>CAIRWJ010000081.1 GCA_903882245.1 uncultured Microbacteriaceae bacterium
ACATCGGTTGTCGAACAACCCAGCCGAGCGCGATCGATCATTCGTTGAACGAATGTCCGAAGCGGTCGACGTCGCGGCACACTCGATCGATTCGGGTGCTGCGAGCGCGAAACTCGACGCCTGGGTCGCCGCCACCAACTAGGGAAGCGGTTCCAAAGGGGTCAAATGAGCCGAATTTACGCTATCTGACATAATGTACATTATCGGATAAAGCAAATTGCGCGGAAGCGACCCCAACCGTTAGGAAACGCGCTCCAGCACCTCAATCAGCCGCTCGGGACCGATGAACGGAGCTTCAGCGCGAATTTCGTCGAGCGTCCACCAACGAATGTCGATGACGTCGTGGTGCTCGGATTCCATCCAACCGGAACGATCCAGCTCGAATTCGTCGACGCGAAGCGCAAAAAAATGGTCAACATACGAATGGAAGTACGTCCCGTCCGGCCAATCCCAGAAGCCCTCCACGGCGTCGAGCATCTCTCCCAGAGCGTCTGGCTCCACGATGAGCCCCGTTTCCTCCTGCAATTCCCTCACGGCGGCCTCGAGAGGCGTCTCGCCGTCGTCAATTCCACCACCGGGCGTGATCCAGCGCGGCGGCAGACCAACACGGTGGTCGAACCTTGTGTGCATCAACAGGAATTTGCCCTGACCGTCGTGCAGCACAATACGGGCGGTCTCTCGGTGTAAAACGTGTGTTCGGCCCTCGGGGTGGATCATTTCCCGCCCTTGTCGACCAATCCGAAGGCCCGCATGGACACCTGGACCATCGGTCCGATTCCGACCACAAACAACACGGTTCCCAGCCCGACAGGCCCACCGAAAGCGAGTCCGATGAGCGTTGCCCCACCCTCGAGGACCGTACGAACAATCCACACGGGCTTGCCGAATTTATTCACCGAACCCGTCATCAGTCCGTCACGTGGTCCCGGACCGAGTCGTGCACCGATGTATACACCGGTTCCCAAAGCAATGATGGCCATGCCGAGGACGTACCATCCGATTTGCCCGAAAATTCCCCAGTCGGCTGCTGACGGAACGAAGCGGAGCGACAAATCGATAAAAGGTCCGATGAGGAGCGCATTAAAGATGGTCCCGAGTCCAGGCTTTTGCTTGAGTGGTATCCACAGCAGCAGGATCAGGGCGCTTGCGAGAACGGTCGCAAGCCCGAAGCTCAACCCCGTGATGTTCGCCAAGCCTTGCCCGAAAACGTCCCACGGCGCGAGACCAAGAGTCGCACGGATCTGAAATGCGATTCCGAGCCCAAAGAGGTAGAGCCCAACGATGAGTCGAACCAGTACGAGTGGTTTCGGGTAGTTGAGAGAGGCCACGAGGTCGGCTATTCGCCGAAGTAGCCGGTGTCGCCCACCAGCCGCGTGTTATCGGCCGGAACGGGCTCAACCGCAGCCAGGGCGATTTCCGCCGCAAATTCCGCCACGTTGTATAACTTCCCCACCGCTTCCTTGCGAGCGTCGATGGTTCCGGGGTTCGCGCGGTCCAACAGCGTCGCGGTGACCGTTCCCTCGATCATGTCGGCCGATACAACGACGAAGCCAATTTCGTCCGCCTCGAGCGACGGAATCATGTCGCGAAGTGCGTCTTCACCGGCGCGCTTGGACAGTGCAACTGGAAGGTATTCGGGCATGGTGTCGAC
>CAIRWJ010000082.1 GCA_903882245.1 uncultured Microbacteriaceae bacterium
CCGCGCGCCACTTTGTAACGCGTTGGAAACCTAAATCGACCGTTCCCGAAACACGGACGTCCTTTCATTGACATAGTGGGCAATCGTCCACGTTGGCAACGGGAAGGTTCGACGAAATGAACACTGGAAACCTGTCGTGGGCGATTGCGGCCACCGCGCTCGTCCTCTTGATGACCCCTGGAGTCGCGTTCTTTTACGGGGGGCTCGTCAAAGCCAAGAGTGTCATCTCGATGATGATGATGTCGTTCGGGTCCATGGGGCTCGTCGGCGTGCTATGGATTTTGGTTGGCTACAACATGTCGTCCGTCTCTGAACCATTTCAATTCGCTGGGGATCCGTTCTCTGATTTTGCTTTGGCTGCTGCCGACGACGGCACGTTGTTGTACGCGACGTATGGCGCCACTTTCGCGATCATCACGGTTGCACTCATTTCGGGCGCGATCGCTGACCGTGCCAAGTTCGGACCGTGGATGGTCTTCGCGGGTCTATTCGCAGTTCTGGTGTACTTCCCGGTGTCGGCCTGGGTTTGGGGTGGTGGGTGGATCATGACTTTAGGCGCGAACCTCGGACTTCCCGCCGTGATCGACTACGCAGGCGGCACTGCTGTTCACATCAACGCTGGGGCGGCGGCTCTGGCTCTCGCACTAATTCTCGGAAAGCGCGTCGCGTTCGGAAAAGGAACACATCAACCGCACAACGTCCCGCTCACACTCATCGGAGTAGCAATTTTGTGGTTTGGCTGGTTTGGTTTCAACGCGGGAGCGCAGGCTTTTGGTGACATGAGCCAGGTCGGTCTTATTGTTATCAACACGTTCGGTGCCACCGCAGCGGCAATCCTCGGATGGATGATCGTCGAAAAACTTAAGGATGGTAAAGCGACGTCGGTTGGAGCTGGTTCCGGAGCAATTGCAGGGCTCGTCGCGATCACCCCTGCGTGTGCAAACCTCACTCCCGGTTGGTCACTTGTGCTCGGCGTCCTCGTTGGAGCAATCTGTGCAGCGGCAATCGAGCTCAAGTTCACCCTCGGATTCGACGACTCGCTGGATGTGGTCGGAATCCACCTCGTTGGTGGGATTGTCGGAACACTATTCCTCGGCCTTTTTGCGACGGGTACGGGGCTTTTCACGGGCGGGGCTGGTTTCGGACAACTCATCGTGCAGGCCATTGCCGCGGGCGGCGTGCTGGTGTACTCGTTCGTCGTCGCTATGGTGCTCGGTCTCGTCCTTGAAAAGACAATTGGCTTCCGAACCTCAACAGACGATGAGATCTCGGGGATTGATACCGCCGTGCACGGTGAATTGGGATATGCGCTGGCAAAGGACTGACTATTTCGAATCAGGTCCTGGAGTCGGTTGTGTCAGAATGAGTTCAGGGCGATTGGCGCAGTTGGTAGCGCGCTTCCTTCACACGGAAGAGGTCATCGGTTCAAGTCCGGTATCGCCCACAGCTAAACCAACGGTTACCGCGGAGAGTGACACACGTGGTGGATGGTTTGGAATCACCGGCATGTTTCGATAGAGTCAGGGAGTTATCGAAAGATAACGTGCGGATGTGGCGCAGTGGTAGCGCATAACCTTGCCAAGGTTAGGGTCGCGAGTTCGAATCTCGTCATCCGCTCGAGGTAAACCTCCGGGTCGAAAATACCCACACGGTGGCGTGGCCGAGAGGCGAGGCAGCGGCCTGCAAAGCCGTCCACACGGGTTCAAATCCCGTCGCCACCTCACACAATTGAAAACGCAATGGGCGATTGGCGCAGCGGTAGCGCGCTTCCCTGACACGGAAGAGGTCATCGGTTCGATCCCGGTATCGCCCACTCACACAAAACCGAGTATGGAGGGTTGTCGATGTCAGACTCGATGACGCTCACACAAGCCCACACCGGATTCGAACTCTTCACCGAGAAATCAATCGTTGCGATGCGCGTCAATGGTGAACTAGTTGATTTGGCGCATCAGGCGCAGGTCGGCGACGTGGTCAATGGTGTGGACATCTCTTCTCCTGATGGACTCGACATCCTTCGGCATTCGACTGCCCACGTGCTCGCACAAGCTGTACAGCGCATCAACCCAGAGGCGAAACTTGGAATCGGGCCACCCGTCGCCGATGGGTTCTATTACGACTTTGATGTGGCCACCGCGTTCACGCCGGAAGACCTGGTATCTCTCGAAAAAGAGATGAACCGAATAGTCCAGGAAGGTCAGCGGTTCATGCGCCGTGTCGTGACCGACGACGAGGCCCGGGCTGAGTTGGCGAACGAACCGTACAAACTTGAATTGATCGGGTTGAAGGGTGTTTCGACCGGTGACGATAACGAGAACGTCGAGGTCGGTGGCGCTGAATTGTCAATTTACGACAACGTCGACCCCAAGACCGGCGAGACGAAATGGAAAGACTTGTGCCGAGGCCCTCACCTTCCCAACACGCGCATGATCGGGCAGGGGTACAAACTGATGCGAGTCGCCGCGGCGTATTGGCGTGGTTCGGAGAAGAACCCCTCCCTTCAGAGGATTTACGGCACCGGATGGCCGTCGAAGCAGGAATTGCGCGAGTACACCGAGCGACTCGAGGAGGCCCACAAGCGCGACCATCGTCGTCTCGGCGCAGAGCTTGACCTTTTCTCGTTCCCGGAGGAAATCGGCTCTGGCCTTCCCGTTTTCCATCCGAAGGGTGGAATCATCCGACGTGCGATGGAGGACTATTCGCGCACTCGACACGAAGAGGGTGGCTACGAATTCGTTTATTCGCCCCACATCACGAAACAGAACTTGTTTGAAACCTCAGGACACCTTGCGTGGTACAAGGACGGGATGTTCCCGCCAATGCACCTCGATGAGGTTCGCAACGAGGCGGGCGAAATCACGCGTGCGGGAGTCGATTACTACCTTAAGCCGATGAACTGTCCCTTCCACATTTTGATTTACCGTTCGCAGGGACGTTCCTACCGTGACCTTCCAATGAGACTGTTTGAATTCGGCGGTGTTTACCGCTATGAGAAATCCGGTGTCGTCCACGGTTTGACGCGTGTTCGCGGAATGACTCAAGACGATGCGCACATCTTCACGACTCCTGACAAGATGGAAGAAGAACTCGTCAAGGTTCTCGACTTCGTTCTCACCCTTCTTCGCGACTATGGCCTCAACGACTTCTATCTGGAATTGTCGACTCGGGACCCCGGTAGTGACAAGTTCGTCGGTTCGGACGAAATGTGGAACACCGCGACCGCGACCCTCGAAAGGGTTGCAACTGAGTCCGGTCTGACCCTTGTCCCGGATCCGGGAGGAGCCGCCTTCTACGGTCCCAAGATTTCTGTTCAGGCGCGAGACGCAATCGGGCGAACCTGGCAGATGTCTACCATCCAACTTGATTTCAATCTTCCCGAACGATTTGGTCTCGAATACACCTCATCCGACGGGTCACGCCAGCAGCCCGTCATGATTCACCGTGCCCTCTTCGGCTCGGTTGAGCGATTTTTCGGCGTTTTGTTAGAGCACTACGCTGGTGCATTCCCTGTGTGGCTATCGCCGGTGCAGGTGGTTGCAGTGCCGGTCGCGGAAGAGTATTCGGAATACCTCGGCGATGTTGTCGCTCGCATGAAGAAGGCGGGCATTCGTGCTGAACTGGACGCATCAGACGATCGAATGCAGAAGAAGATTCGTAACCACACCATGCAAAAAGTGCCGTACATTGTCATCGCGGGCGAGGAAGATCGTGCGCATAACGCGGTGAGTTTCCGTTTCCGAAATGGCGAGCAGGAAAACGGCATCCCGGTTGAC
>CAIRWJ010000083.1 GCA_903882245.1 uncultured Microbacteriaceae bacterium
GCGTCGCACACGTAGAGATCGTTCCCGTTTCGCCCAGCAAGGCCTACCTCATCTTGATAACGGCTGGGGGAAGCATTGATCGTCGAATGGTCGATTTTGACACGGAACTCGACGAGTCGACACTTGCCGACGTGCGTGCCCGAGTTGCGACAACCCTTGCCAGTGTTTCGCTCAGTGAGGTGGACGGCGCGATGTCCTCTCTCGGCGAGTCAGTTCCGCCAACCTTGCGTCCGATCATCGACGGCGTCCGCACGGCACTCAAGTCTCAGGTCGATTCGCATCGCAAGGATCGGCTAATTGTCGCCGGCACCCCCAAACTCGTTCGGGCCGACGTCGATTTCGCGGGGTCCGTCGCGCCGGTGCTCGACGCAATCGAAGAGCAAGTGACCCTGTTGCGTCTGTTCGGGGAAATGCGCGCACAGGGCGACGACTCCGGGGTCCGAATTGGACGCGAGATGTCGGACGACCTGTCCGATACCGCCATTATTTCGCACGCGTACTCGGCTATGGGTGGCGACTCGTCACGAGTTGCGATTCTGGGACCGACGCGCATGAACTATCCCCTCAACATGGCGGCCGTCGAGGCCGTCGCGCACTATTTGACACAGGTTTTGGGAGACGACGCTTAGATGGATCATTACGAGATTTTGGGAGTGGCCCGCGACGCCAGCCAGGACGCCATCAAGAAGGCGTACCGAAAGCTCGCGCGCGAACTCCACCCCGATGTGAATTCAGAGGACGGTGCCGAGGAACGATTCAAGGCCGTGACGCACGCCTACGACGTGCTCGGTGACCCTGAACAGCGTCGAAACTACGACATGGGCGGTCAGGGCAACTTTGGCGGGATGCCCGGTTTCGGGAACATGGGCGACGTTTTCGATGCTTTCTTTGGCGGAGGCCAATCGCGCGGCCCACAGTCGCGCGCTCAACGCGGAAACGACGCTCTGCTTCGCGTGGACATAGAACTCGTCGATGTAATTTTCGGGGGCGATCGAGAAATCGAAGTTGACACCGCCGTTGTCTGCGACACGTGTCAGGGAACGTGTTGTTCGCCCGGCACCAACCCGACGCGCTGTGATGTGTGTGGCGGAAGCGGGTCTGTCCAGCGTCAGGTTCGCAGCCTTCTGGGGAACATCGTTACAGCGACTCCGTGCGGGTCGTGCCGTGGACATGGAACCGTCATTGCGGCTGCCTGCCCGACGTGTGCCGGTCACGGACGTGTTCGGGCCCGCACGACACTCGACGTTCACATCCCGGCGGGAATCGAAACTGGTCAGCGCGTTCACTTGCGCGGTGTCGGTGAGGTGGGCGAAGCCGGCGGTCCGGCGGGCGACGTCTACGTCGAATTTCATGTGACACCCTCCGAGGTTTGGGCGCGTCAGGGCGATGACCTTCTCGCAACGATCCAGATCGACATGGTCGACGCAATTCGCGGAACGACGGTCACGCTCGACGCTCTCGACGGGGAAGTCTCGGTCGACATCAAAGCCGGCGCTCAATCCGGCGATGTCGTCGTGGTCAAGAGCCGCGGTGTTGGGCACCTGCGCGGAAGCGGTCGCGGTGACGCCAAGTTCGGTGTCCAGGTGATGACCCCGGGCAAACTCAACGCCAAGGA
>CAIRWJ010000084.1 GCA_903882245.1 uncultured Microbacteriaceae bacterium
ACTACGTCATCGGCGCGGAGTTTCGCGCCCTTGATGCCTTTGCCGCCGCGGTTTTGGGAACGATAGTTGTCGCTGCGGGTTCTCTTGACGTAACCATCGCGAGTAACCGTGACGACGATTTCTTCCTCTGGTATGAGGTCCTCGTTACGCAGATCACCCTCACTTGGGACAATCGCCGTGCGCCGGTCATCGCCATACTTGTCGACAATTTGTGTTAATTCTGAACTGATGATTCCGCGCTGAACTTCTTCGTCAGCCAGGATTCGATTAAATTCGGCGATCTGCACTTCGATTTCAGCGGCCTGGTCCATAATTTTTTGACGCTCGAGAGCGGCGAGTCGTCGAAGTTGCAGGTTGAGAATCGCCATCGCCTGAATGTCGTCCAGAGCAAGGAGTTTGATCAGTCCTTCTTTTGCTTCATCGACCGTCGGTGATTTGCGGATCAGCGCGATTACCGCATCAAGGGCGTCGAGGGCCTTCAAATAACCGCGCAAAATGTGGGCGTCCGCTTCCGCCTTGTCGAGGCGGAACTGGGTTCGGCGCACGATGACACTGACTTGGTGTTCGACCCAATACGTTATGAATTGGTCGATGGGGAGGGTGCGAGGAACTCCGTCCACAATCGCGAGCATGTTCGCACCGAAGTTGTCTTGCAATTGGGTTTGACGGTAAAGGTTGTTGAGAACGACCTTCGCAACAGCATCACGCTTGAGGACAATAACGAGGCGTTGACCGGTTCGACCGCTCGATTCGTCGCGAATGTCGGCGATTCCCTGGAGTTTATTCTCCTTGACAAGGTCGGCGATCTTCATCGCCAGGTTGTCGGGATTGACTTGATAGGGAAGCTCAGTGATAACCAGACAGGTGCGGCCGTGAATCTCCTCGGTTTCGACGACGGCGCGCATGGTGATCGACCCGTGCCCGGTTCGGTACGCTTCGTCGATTCCCGTGGTGCCGACAATTAACGCCCCCGTAGGAAAGTCCGGTCCCTTTACCCGTTGGAGAATCGCGTCGAGCAATTCGTCGCGCGATGCGGTGGGGTTGGTGAGGTGCCAGAGCGCAGCTTCGCTCACTTCGCGAAGGTTGTGTGGCGGAATGTTGGTCGCCATACCCACCGCGATACCAACCGATCCGTTGACCAGAAGATTGGGAAAACGACTCGGCAGAACCGATGGTTCTTTGGTTTGCCCGTCGTAGTTGTCCTGAAAATCAACCGTATTTTCGTCAATATCGCGAACCATTTCCATCGCGAGCTGTGCCATTCGGGTCTCGGTGTATCGAGGTGCGGCAGCACCATCGTTTCCCGGAGAACCGAAGTTGCCTTGTCCCGACGCAAGCGGATAACGGAGGCTCCATGGTTGAACAAGCCGGACCAACGCATCGTAAATTGCCGTGTCTCCGTGGGGATGGAACTGGCCCATGACGTCGCCAACAACCCGGGAGCACTTCGAAAAAGACTTGTCTGGTCGGTAACCGCCATCGAACATTGCATAAATCACTCGTCGGTGGACCGGTTTGAGACCGTCGCGAACGTCAGGCAACGCTCGTCCGACAATAACGCTCATCGCATAATCAAGATACGAACGCTGCATCTCCATCTGGAGATCGACTGGTTCGATACGTTCTTTGGGTTCGTCGGTCATGTCGAGGTGTCCTTTTAGTCGCGTCCTAGATATCGAGGAAGCGAACATCCTTTGCGTTTTGCTGGATAAATGTGCGTCGGGCGCCGACGTCTTCACCCATGAGGGTCGAAAAGACGGTGTCAGCGATGGCGGCGTCACTCAAGGTGACCTGCAGCAGCGTTCTCGATTCCGGGTTCATCGTGGTGTCCCACAATTCTTGGTGGTTCATCTCTCCAAGACCCTTGTAGCGCTGGATTCCGTTTTCTTTGGGAAGTTTTCGGCCGTCCTTTGTTCCGGATTCGATGAGTGCATCACGTTCACGATCGGAATAGACGTATTCATGCGCGTGGTTGCTCCACTTGAGTCGATACAGCGGTGGCTGTGCGAGGTACACAAATCCTGCATCAATCAAGGGGCGCATGTATCGGAACAGAACAGTAAGCAAGAGGGTGGTGATGTGTTGACCGTCCACGTCGGCATCGGCCATCAGCACAATTTTGTGATAGCGGACTTTTTCCAACGAGAATTCTGTATCGATACCCGCACCGAACGCCGTGATCATCCCCTGGATTTCCGCGTTTCCGAGGGCGCGATCGAGTCGCGTTTTTTCGACATTGAGGATTTTTCCGCGCAACGGCAAAATTGCTTGCGTCTCTGGGTTACGACCCTGGACGGCTGAGCCCCCTGCGCTGTCACCCTCGACGATGAAAATCTCGGAAAGCGATGGATCTTTGGATTGGCAGTCCTTCAGCTTGCCCGGCATTCCGCCGGACTCGAGTAGCCCCTTGCGGCGGGTTTGTTCCCGTGCTTTTCGAGCAGCGATGCGGGCGGCGGAAGCTTGAATAGCTTTTCGAATGATTTCTTTCGCCTCGACTGGGTGGCTGTCGAACCAATCGCCCAGCTTGTCGCCGACGGCTTTCTGGACGAAAGACTTTGCTTCGGTGTTTCCTAGTTTCGTCTTCGTTTGGCCTTCAAACTGAGGTTCTGCGAGTTTGACCGAGATGACCGCTGTCAATCCCTCGCGCACATCTTCGCCCGACAGGTTCTCGTCCTTTTCCTTGAGAATTCCTTTGTCCCGCGCGTACTTATTGATCAGTGTCGTTAGTGCAGCACGGAATCCTTCTTCGTGAGTTCCGCCCTCGTGGGTGTTAATGGTGTTGGCGTAGGTATGGATGCTCTCGGAATAGGCGTTCGTCCATTGCATCGCTAGTTCCAGCGAGATCGTCCGAGCCTTGTCCTCGGACTC
>CAIRWJ010000085.1 GCA_903882245.1 uncultured Microbacteriaceae bacterium
CTGATCGGCAGGAGCCTCCGTGCCGTTGTCGACATGAAAGCACTTGGCGAGAACACCATCGT
Organism: uncultured Microbacteriaceae bacterium; assembly: GCA_903882245.1. Classification (GTDB taxonomy): domain Bacteria; phylum Actinomycetota; class Actinomycetes; order Actinomycetales; family Microbacteriaceae; genus MWH-TA3. The sequence goes on from CAIRWJ010000085.1 coordinate 63, forward strand.
TATCGATTGTGATGTGTTGCAGGCCGACGGCGGAACGCGCACCGCAGCCGTCACCGGCGCGTACGTCGCCCTGCACGATGCGATTGAATGGGGTCGCGCGAAGGGCTTCATCGGCAAGAACGCGACCGCGTTGATTGATTCGGTCGCCGCGATCAGCGTCGGAATAATTGACGGAACGCCGATGCTTGATTTGCAGTACACCGAGGACGTCCGCGCGGAAACCGATATGAACGTCGTGGCGACGGGCCGAGGGTTGTTCGTCGAGGTGCAAGGAACGGCGGAAGGTGCGCCGTTTGATAAGGCCGAATTGGACGCACTCCTCACGTTGGCGACAAACGGAACTGCGCGTCTGACCGAAATCCAGGCGGCCACGTTGGCGGTGTCGACCTCGTGAAGACTGTCGTTGTTGCTACCCACAACTCGCACAAACTCGCTGAAATTGCTCTGACGATGAAAGCGTTGCTCGGTCCGGGGATCGAACTCGTGCAGACCGATGGCAAAGCACCCGTCGAGGACGGTGCAACCTTCGAGGAGAACGCCTTGATAAAGGCCCGCGCAGCGTTCCGCGATTCTGGGCAACCATCGCTGGCCGACGACTCGGGAATATGTGTCGATGCTCTTGACGGCGCTCCGGGGATTCATTCCTCGCGCTATTCCGAGGAGGGGTCAGACTCTGCAAACCTCGCACTTCTGCTCGAGAATACGAAGGGTGCGTCGAACCGAGCGGCGACCTTCGTCTGTGCGGTCGCGTTCGTATCGAAAAACGGCGAGCGCGTTGTTCGCGCGGAGTGGCCCGGGGTGATCAGAGCCGCGGCAAAGGGAAAGGGTGGATTCGGTTACGACCCGATTTTCTCTCCGAATGGACTGGCGGGGACGGCCGCCGAAATGACCGATCTGGAAAAGGCGGCGTTTAGTCACCGTGGTCGGGCGTTAGGGCTCATTGCTCCAGCGATCAATCGTTACTTCCAAGCGACGAATTAAGGGAGCATTGTGTCGAACCGCGCCGCGATTGTGTCCCTGCTTGGCCCGGCTTTCGTCGCCGGCGTCGCCTATCTAGATCCTGGAAACGTCGCCGCGAACATCACCGCCGGTGCCCAATTGGGCTTTCTTCTTGTCTGGGTCGTCGTGGCCGGAAATCTCATCGCGTGGCTCGTGCAGTACCTCTCGGCGAGTCTAGGAATTGTGACGGGGAAGAGCCTTCCCGAAGTGCTGGGAAGTCGAATTACGTCGCGCGGCGGGCGACTCGGCTACTGGGCTCAAGGTGAACTAATAGCGATGGCAACAGATGTCGCCGAAGTAATCGGGGGAGCTATCGCACTCAACCTTTTGTGGGGAATACCCCTCTGGATGGGTGGGCTCATTGTTGGCGTGTTGGGCGTCGCATTTCTCGGTGTCCAGGGTCGTTGGGGCGCAAAGCCTTTCGAGCGGCTCATCGTGGTCTTTTTAATTGTCATTGCGGTCGGATTCGGGTCCATTCTCTGGGGACAACCGATAGATCCAACGTCGTTTGCGTCGGGGCTTGTTCCTCGGCTCGAGGGCTCAGAATCGTTGGTCCTGGCAGCGGCGATTCTTGGAGCGACGGTTATGCCACATGCAATCTATGCGCACTCCGGGTTCTCTCGTGATCGAATTAGCCAATCGGCAACCGTTCCGATTCCTCGACTTCGGGTCGCAACCAGAATCGACGTCACTCTGGCACTCCTCCTCGCGGGGGCCGTCAACCTCGCTCTTCTCGTGATTGGCGCGGTGGTTCTCAACGGGCAATCGGGCACCGACACGCTGGATGGCGCTTTCGTTGCCATCGGCGCTGTCTCGGGGTCGCTCATGGCGACGTTTTTTGCGGTGGCGCTGCTCGCATCATCGTTGGCATCGACGGCGGTGGGCGCTTACGCGGGTGCGGAGATCATGCACGGCCTCATTCACCGAACGGTTCCTCCAATTGTTCGACGCAGCATCACGGTCATTCCGGCGATAATCATTCTCATAATTGGCGTCGAACCTACGACGGCGTTGATCTATTCCCAGGTGATCCTCAGTTGGGGTATCCCGTTTGCGCTGATTCCACTTATCGTCGTGACCGGCGACAAAAACGTCATGGGAGAATTCCGATCGAACGGCGTCGTTCGCGGTCTGGCTGGTGTTGCGACAGCCGTGGTGATCGTCATCAACAGCGGGCTAATCGCCCTCACCCTCGGAGTGTGAGCTAGGACTTTTCCTCGTCGCGGATCTCTCGCCGTTCTCGCAACCAGTGGATGCCGACAGAGAGCACACTCACCCCTACGACACCGAGGAGCACCAGGTCGATGTATTGAACGACGAGTTCGGCGACACCGGGAATGTGCGCGACGCCCCACCCCGCGACGGGCAGGAGCCCAGCCCACAGAAACGAGCCGAGTGCGTTGTAGAGCGTGAAGGTGAGGCGACTCATCTTTCCGATTCCCGCTGCCACTGGAAGCAGGGTACGCACAATCGGAACGTACTGTCCGAGAGTGAGTGAGAGCGGACCCCACCGCGCAAAGAACTGCTCGGTTCGCTCGACGCTTTTGTGTGACAAAAGCCCGCCTTCTTGACGGGTGAACACCGCGGGACCGCCGACCCGACCGATTTGGTAGCCCAATTGGTTGCCGAGGATGGAGGCGATGAAAATGATGGCGGATACCAGCCAGATTGGTTGTGGAATCGTTCCCGTGAACGTGAGGACTCCCGTGATGATCAACAAGGTGTCGCCAGGGAGCATGAACCCAATGAGGAGTCCGGTCTCGGTGAATACAATCGCGGCGAC
>CAIRWJ010000086.1 GCA_903882245.1 uncultured Microbacteriaceae bacterium
TGAAGAGAACGAATGGATAGACGATGCCCCACAACGAGACGGTGCTGCACGAGAAATCCTCCGAAGGGCAGATTCGGTCATCGCTGTTGGTACTTCTGATGCGGTCGGTGTTTCGAGGATCATCCGCGGGCTTGACGAGATCCGCGACTTGTGCGAACCCCCGGTTCTTATTCTCAATCGCGTGGTGCCGGGGTCTGGCGCTGATGCGGCGGATGCTATTCACCGATTTAGTGACCACATTGTCCGAAGCATCATTCCAGCCGACGGGCGGGCGGGAGTAGACGAAGCATTTGGTAGAGCTCGGAGCCACCCCACGCTGTGGCGTCAGGTCGCGGAACACGCGGGTATCGCATTGCCGACTCCTCGCAAGTCCAGATGGCGACGGTAGCCTGTAAAGCATGTTGACCCTTGCCGAAATTGTTGCGGAACAGGCGTCGTTGCCCCCCGATGACGTCGAGTGGTTGCAGGACCTCGTTCGCGAGGGCCAACTGGTTGCCGACCTTTCACTCGCCGATATCGCGTTGTGGGTCAAGACCCGCAATGAATCGTGGGTTGCCGTGGCGCTATTTCGGGCAAGCACCGCCAGCACAGTGTTCTATCGCGACATCGTTGGCAAAGAAATCGACGCGTCGTGGGAGACCCTGGTTTCTGAATGCCAACGACGAGGAACGATGGTCGAGCCGACCGAACCGATTTGGTTCGAAGAGACGGCCACATTAGTTCGCGCAATTCCGATTCGTCGCCGAAGTGGGTCCGACCCAATCGCCGTGCTGACTCGCCATGCGCTTGTCAATGACAACCTCGAGAATCGCCAAGCCCAAAAGTTCATCGAATCCGCCGAGCAGATCTACTCGATGATCGCCGAAGGAGACTTCCCTGACCCCTCGCAGCGGGACAGCCCGAAACTCGGTGCACCGCGTGCCTCGGACGGATTGATCAAGCTTGACCGAGATGGCACCGTCACTTACGCGAGCCCCAACGCCCTGTCGTCGTTCAATCGCATGGGTTATCCCGCCCCGATGGAGGGGATGGGACTCGCCGAGGTTGCGCGACAAGTGGGAAACACGGAAGCACTAGCCGCCAATGAAATGCTGCCAATGGTGGTGAGTGGCCGCGTGCCAGGGCAAACTGACTTCCTCGCCGGCCCCACGACCATTGCGGTGCGCGGAATTCCGCTGACCCAGAGTGGCGAGAGAATCGGAGCAATTCTGTTGTTGCGTGACGTCACCGAGCTGCGTCGCCAGGAACGTGAATTGTCCAGCAAGAACGCGAGGGACTCACCTCGCTGATGACGACACCGCTTGCGATTATTCGTCGCAGAAGTTCGTCGTGTCCCGCCGGATACAACTGGTCGATACCACCAGCGAGAACCGCTACCGTTGAGCCGCCACACGCCAGCGTTGCGCGATGCGCCATACCGTCGATGCCGTATGCACCGCCCGACACAATCGTGAATCCTCGCGACGTGAGCCCAGCAGCAAAATCCATCGCGACGTGTTCGCCGTAACCCGTCGACGCACGAGCGCCGACGATCGCAACAGCGCGCTCTGGACTTGGTAAGGCATGAACGTCACCGCGACACCACAGAACTCGCGGACCGTGGTCGGCCAGGTCGACAAGACCAGAGGCCCATACCGAATCGGTCGGCCGGACGACCGTTGAACCCACCGACACCGCGGTTGACAGCGAACGAAAGAGGGCGGGGGCGTCCATGCGAGGCTCCCATCGAGCGAGAGCTTCGGCGACCTCAGCCGCTGACACATCGTCATACGCGAGGGTTGACGAAGCGGGCCGGGAGAGTATTCGAGCAAGGGAATCCGCTGCGCCCCATCGTCGAATCAGTGCGCCGGCGATGCGATCGCCCGGCTCGGTAAGAAATCCCCAGGCGACTTCCGCGAACGCGTCGCGCCGGTCGCTCTCATCGCCGTCTGGTCGCACGGGAACCATCGCACGGTCGATATCGGTGTCGGAAAGATTCCAGGTCGTTGTCATGCAGGGACTCCTTGTCGTAGGTACAGCGCACGACCGATGTGGTCGGCGGTGGGCATGGAAGAACCATCGCAATCTGCCAAGGTCCAGGCGATACGAAGGACTCGGTCGTAACCGCGCATCGTGACGGCGCCGCGGTCGAGTGCGGCATCAAGCGCGCGAACGACCACAGGAGCGAGGCGAAATTTGCCCGACCGAATCTCTGTGGCGTCGGGACGTCTGTGCCCCCACCGGTCATTCGCCATCGCCCGCGCCGCCTCGACTCGTTCGCGCGCGTGAGCGGTGGTCACCCGTGGCGAAGTGTCATCAAATAGATGTGCCCGTGACACCCTCGAAACGGGCACGTGAATGTCGATGCGGTCTAGGATTGGCCCGGACAATCGAGCCAAGTAGCGTCGTCGCCGATCGGGCGTGCACACACACGTCGAGTCAGGAACACCGGCGTTCCCGCACGGACAGGGGTTTGCGGCGAGAACCAATTGAACCCTCGCGGGAAAGCGTGCGCTGTAGTTTGCGCGATGGATCACGATGTCGCCCGACTCGAGTGGCTGACGAAGCGCATCGAGGACGGTCGTGGCGAATTCTGGAGCCTCGTCGAGAAAGAGAACCCCTCGACTCGCGCGCGACACCGCACCGGGGCGGATAACCCCCGATCCGCCGCCCACAATCGCAACGGCCGTCGCCGTGTGGTGTGGTGCGATGAACGGTGGGCGCGTGACCAGCTGCCGAGTCTGGGCGACTCGGGCAAGAGACGCAATGCTCGTTACCTCTAGTGCGTCGCGGGCGTCGAGATCGGGCAAAATGTCGACGAGCCGTTCCGCCAGCATCGTTTTCCCTGCCCCTGGCGGCCCTAGCAAAAACAGGTGATGTCCACCCGCCGCCGCGGTGACGAGCGCGTCGACGACATCGGGTTGCCCGACGATATCCGATAGGTCGCGCGACGGGGGTGTCGACTCGGACTCGTGGGGCGGTTCGATTGCATCTATGTCTGGCGCCACAATGTGGGCACCGTGCTCACGAAGAGCGTGGGCGAGGCTCGCCACGGCGATGACCTCGATGCCTGGCACGAGTTCCGCCTCGGTCCGATTTCCCGCCGGAACCATGATGCGCCTCGCCCCGGCATCGCGCGCGGCGACAACTGCCGGCAAAACTCCCGCGACCGGCCGGACCCGTCCGTCAAGAGCGAGTTCGCCAATGTGCACAGACGAGGCAACCGATTCCGCTGGCACATCCCTCGTCCCCGCCAGAATCGCCAGCGCGATGGCGAGGTCGAATCCGCTGCCCTGTTTCGGCAAACTCGCCGGCGAAAGGTTCACCGTGACACGAGTGGGCGGCATCGCGCACCCCGAATTGGCGACGGCGCTGCGAACACGGTCTTTCGATTCGCCCAGTGAAGTATCGGGCAAACCGATAAGGACGAGTGCGGGCAACCCCGACGCAATGTCGGCCTCGATATCGACGAGGTGTCCCGACAGCCCTGACAACGCGATTGACTGGGTTCGGCCAACGGTCACTCGATGACCCCGACCCGGTGTTCGAGGCTGCCAACGGCGAGTCCATCACCGATTATGCCGATCGCGTCGATTCGAACCGTTCCGGCGTGAACCCGGTGAACACGGCACCACTCGCCAGCAAGGACACGCAATCGCGCGAATTTGGCCGGGGTTATCGCCTCAAGCGGATGCCCAAACCGCTCGGTTCTGCGGGTCTTGACCTCGACAAACGCGATGGTTCGTCCGATGCGAGCGACGATGTCGATTTCACCGTGATGGCAGCGCCAACCGCGATCGAGAACGTCATAGCCGTTCGCGACGAGAAAATCGCCCGCGACGGTTTCACCCCATCGGCCCAGTTCGTCTTTGAGTGCCATTGTTCCTCCCCCAACAGGGTCGGACATTCACGGCACTAGCGGACCGGCGAGGACCCGAACCGTGGAGAACTCAACTGGGCGAGGCGGTGTGCGAAAAGGTTAATTGTCGCCGATTGCGAGGTCACGCGGCAACTTGAGTTCTTTCTTGCCGGTCTCTTCGACGTTGATGTCCTTGAACGTCAAAATCTTGACCGACTTCACGAAACGGTCCGCGCGATAAACATCCCACACCCACACATCGGTGAGCGTCAATTCAAAATAGAAGTCGTTCCCCGCTTCTTTGACGACCTGCTGGACATCATTTGCGAGGTAAAAACGCCGTTCGGTTTCGACCACGTATGAGAACTGCCCTGCGACGTCACGGTACTCGCGATACAGATGCAACTCTGCTTCGCGATCATAGGCGTCAAGATCATCGTCATTCATCGAGATTCATTCTATTCTTTCGGCGCCACGGCCAATACCGAAGACAACCAGGTCCGACGATGGAAGTCGGTCGCCCCGTGTGCACGAATCGCGGTGAAGTGACCTTCGCTTCCGTATCCCTTGTTGGATGCCCAACCGTAGGTATCGTTGTCCCCCGCCGACTCGACCATGAGCCGATCCCGATACACCTTGGCCCAGACGGAGGCGGCGGCGACCACCGCACAATCGCGGTCGGCCTTGGTTCGGACCATGATGTCGACTGGAGGCAATAGCGAGGCCTTCAGCCAATTGTGCGAGCCGTCCAAAATCACCGATGCGCCGGACAGGTCGTGACCGTCGATGGCGAGAGTCGCAAACGCCCGTTCGGCCGCGCGTGCAAGCGCTGAGATGATTCCGAACTCGTCGATCTCGGCAGCCGTTGCTTCACCGGTAGCGATCGCGTCCACCCAGTCGGCCACGGGTTGCATCAATTTCTCACGCTTCGACGCGGCGATCAGTTTTGAATCGCGCAGACCGACCGGAAAATCGGTCGCCATTCGTATCACGGCTACCCCAACGACAACGGGACCTGCCACCGCGCCTCGTCCGACCTCGTCAACACCGACCACAACCCCGCTACCCTTCGCGAGCAACTCACGTTCGAGGTCGAGGGTTGGGTCACTCGGCATTCGCGAAATTACCCGCGTGATTATCGAGCCACGTCCAGTGCGAAATCGGCCACGACACAACAACAGCACGGCCGACGACCTTGTCGAGTGGAACGAACCCGCCCCCCGGCTTGTCCTGGTTGAATCGCGAATCGGCAGAGTCGTATCGATTGTCCCCCATCACCCAGAGCGAGTCGGCGGGAACCGTGACGTCGAATTCCATGCCGCTCGACGCCTCGTGATTAGGCGTAGTGACGATGTACGGCTCGTTCACGGATTTACCGTTTACCTGCAACAACCCTTTCGCATCACAACACACGACGCGATCACCCGGCAAACCAATCAGGCGTTTAACGAGATGGTCCTGGGAATCCGAGCCACCAAAACCGACAACAGTCGCGATGAGGTCGAGGGCGGCGGTGACGAGGTCGGGTTCGGGCGAATCGTAGTTCGGCAACCAACCA
>CAIRWJ010000087.1 GCA_903882245.1 uncultured Microbacteriaceae bacterium
CATCACCGCGGTTCACCGATCGGATGACTCGGGAACGACCAAGAACTTCACGGACTACCTCAGCAAGAACGCTGGGGAAATCTGGGACGCCGAAGTTGGAGACCCATTCCCCTATTCGACTGGTGAAGGTGCTTCTGGCACCTCGGGCGTTGTTGACGCTGTCACTAACGGAACCGGAACCATCGGGTACGCCGACGCATCGAAGGCCGGAGACCTCGGAACCGCCAACATCAAGGTTGGCGACACCTGGGTTGCGCACTCGCCAGAAGGAGCAGCGAATGTCTTGGCGCTGTCACCACGTATCGAAGGCCGTTCGGCCACCGATATGGCTGTTTCGATCGACCGCACCCTGACCGATCCGACCGGCTACCCTCTCGTTCTCGTGTCGTACCTCATTGGATGTAACGACTACGCGGATGACGCCGTCGGTGCTCTCGTGAACGCCTACGCCTCGTATCTGACGAGCGTTGAGGGACAGGCAACCGCCGCCGCCAACGCTGGATCTGCTCCCGTCTCGGGCGCGGTTCAGGAAGAAGCTGCCGCAATCATCGCAGCAATCAAGTAACGACCACACGCTAAGAGAGGGGCGCTGAATCTTCATGATGCAGCGCCCCTCTTCTGTCGTTAGGATTTCGCTGTGACCTCCGCGCCGCCCACAACGCCCCGACTTCGGCGAGGCGATCGAATTTTCCGCGGCGTTTCGATAGGCGCCGGCGTCGTCATTCTTTCGGTGTTGGTTCTCGTTGCGGCGTTCTTGGTATTCAAAGCGCTTCCGGCACTCGACCCATCGGCACAAATCGAATCCACGCCAGACGGGTTCCTGGCTTTCGTCGGGCCGTTGGTTTTTGGGACATTGTTTTCTGCGACTCTTGCTTTGATCGTTGCGACACCGTTGTCCATCGGAATCGGACTTTTCATTTCGCATTATGCCCCGCGTCGAATTGCGTCGGCTCTCGGATACGTCATCGACCTACTGGCGGCGATCCCCTCGGTTGTCTATGGACTCTGGGGGATCCAGGTCTTTGCACCCTTCATTCAGCCGGTGTATCAGTGGCTCGCCGACAACTGGGGGTTTCTTCCCATTTTTGAAGGCCCGGTCTCTGGTACTGGACGCACAATCCTCACTGTTGGAGTAGTCCTTGCCATCATGATCTTGCCCATCATGTCCGCCCTCGCCCGAGAGGTTTTTCTCCAAACTCCGCGATTGCACGAAGAGGCGGCGCTCGCCTTGGGAGCAACCCGTTGGGAAATGATTCAAATGGCCGTTCTTCCGTTCGCCCGCAGCGGGCTCTTGTCTGCCGCGATGCTCGGTCTCGGTCGAGCGTTGGGCGAAACCATGGCTGTGGCCATGGTCTTGTCGCCAGCGGCGGCGGTTACGTTCAAGCTGCTCACCTCAGAAAACCCGTCGACAATCGCGTCGACCATTGCACTCGACTTCCCGGAGGCCTCTGGATTAGATGTCAACGCGCTTATTGCCGCGGGACTCGTTCTCTTTGCAATCACGATGGTGGTCAACTCAATCGCGCGCGCAATTGTTTCGCGCCAGCGCGCAAAGATGGGCGAGAACTGATGACGACCGTTCGCGGACGTTCCGCCACACTGACTCGGGGAACAGTCATTGCGCTTTTTATCAGTGGAATGGCGATCTCATATTTTGTCGCTGCCATCAGCCGAGGTGACGGCGAATTCGTCCCACTCGGAATCTTCGTCTTGGGGCTAGCGATTTTTGGACTGCTTGTGGTTCCAGCATCCTGGTTCGTGGAAGGCCGTCGGAAAGCCATCAACCGGACAATGACGGGCTTGGTTTACTCGGCCTTTGGCTTAGCGTTAATACCCCTCGTCTCGTTGGTGTGGACAGTATTCACGCTCGGTCTAGCGCGATTCGACGGGCAATTTTTCGGAAGTTCGATGCGAAACGTTGTGGGCGCTGGGGGTGGCGCGCTGCACGCAGTCATCGGCACACTGGAAATCACACTTATGGCCGCCCTCATCTCGATTCCCATCGGGCTCCTGACCAGCGTGTATCTGGTCGAATACGGTCGCGGGCGATTCTCTAACTGGGTGACAACGATGGTCGATGTGATGACGGGAATTCCATCCATCGTCGCCGGACTTTTCGCGTTCGCAATGTTTTCCCTCTTTTTCGGGCCGGGCGTTCGAATGGGCTTCGCTGGCGCCGTCGCACTCAGTGTGCTCATGATTCCCGTCGTCGTTCGCAGTTCGGAAGAAATGCTAAGGCTTGTCCCCAACGAACTGCGCGAAGCCTCGCTCGCACTCGGAGTACCCAAGTGGCTCACGATCCTTCGCGTCGTCATCCCCACAGCGATTGGCGGCCTGGTCACCGGAATCATGATCGC